>CAZDKZ010000031.1:0-24850 GCA_964506215.1 uncultured Holophagae bacterium | reverse complement strand
ACGAGCAGAATGAATGCCAGTGTTTTCCGGGTACCCATGATGCTGCGGATGACCAGCATGTTGGGGAGAGACAGCGCCGGTCCGGCCAGCAGCAGCGCCAGTGCCGGACCACGATGCATGCCGTTGCCCAGGAGTCCTTCCAGGATCGGTACTTCGGTCAGGGTGGCAAAATACATGAACGCGCCGGAGATGGACGCAAACAGGTTGGAAGCCATTGAATTATCACCAACCATGGAGGCAATCCACGTGGAAGGTACCAGACCGTCTGCTTCCGGACTACCCAATGCCAGTCCGGCAATGAACACACCCGCAACCAGCAGTGGCAGAATCTGTTTTGCGAAAGTCCAACTGGCGTCCAGCCATTCGGACATTTCACCTTTGGTGGTTCCCAGTGAAAGGGAAAGTCCGGCGATACCGGCCAGAAACGGCAATTCAGCATTTCCGGGGAATATCCAGGCCAACAGGGCGACCAGTATCCCCGTCAGGGTGAGTTTCCATGGACGGATGCCATACCATCGGGTCAGTACGATAAACAGGGCAACGGAGAGAATACTGGTGACGATCCATTTGCTGTTGTAAATCAATGACCAGATTCCCGTGGTTTCTGCCGGTCGTCCCCAGTTGGCGAAAACCAGGATGGCAACCATCAAACCAAAGAAGATGACCGTCTGGATCAGCGGTCTGGCTGTGTGGGTTGGCAGGGTTGGAGTCGGTGCCGTCTTGCGGGCTTCGGAACGGAACAGCCATGCCATGGCCAGACCGATCAGTATGCTGAAAACGATGGCCCCGATGCCGCGGGCGGTGCCCAGTTCCGGACCGAGGACCCGGGCGGTCAACACAATGGCCAGGACGTTGATAGCGGGACCGGAATACAGGAATGCTGTTGCCGGACCCAGACCGGCCCCCATGGTAAAAATACCCGCAAACAGGGGCAGCACGGTGCAGGAACACACGGCCAGGATGGTTCCGGAAATGGATGCCACAGCGTAGGCCGGGCCCTTGGGTGCGCCCGCTCCCAGGTAACGCATCACCGTGTCCTGGTTCAGGAACACGGAAATTCCGCCGGCAATGAAAAATGCGGGCAGCAGGCAGAGAATCACATGCTCCCGGGCATACCATTTCACCAGTTTGAAGGACTCCAGGATCGCGTTCTGCAGGCGCACATTCTCGATGGGCATGGTGTACAGGACTGCGAAAATCACGGTCATCCATGCCAGCGGTTTCCACTGGGACTTGAAGTTCATGGTTTCCTCTTTATTCGGATTCGGTGTTCTCCAACAAGGCGGCTTTCTGATCGACATCGTGTCGGATGACAGATTCGACGCAACTGTAAAACTGCAGGACGCAGGGGCTGGTCAGGTGGTAATGGACCTGAAGTCCCTTCTTTTCGGAAAAGACCAGTCCGGCTTCCCGCATAACGGACAGGTGCTTGGAAACAGTAGAGACATCTGCCCCCACCAGATCCGTGAGGTCACAAACGCATTGCGGTCCTTCGGCCAATGTCAGGGCCAGGAATGCCCGGGTGGGATGCCCCAGGGCCTTCATTACTTTTGCCAGTTCTTCGCATCGGATACGGGTTGCATCATCCATGACGTCCTCCTTACTCCTTGGCAATATAGCCAAATACTATTTGGCCGTCAAGGAAAATAGTGGGGGAAAAATAAAAGAATTTTTGAGGCGTGTCAGTCCAGCATCTGGATACGTTTCTTTAAGGCGTCTGCGAGCATTTCCTGCACGCATTTATGAAAGTTGGCGATGCAATAGCACTTGGTGTAATAGTAGGCGTGCAGGCCTTTCTTGTTTACAAATGCCAGGCCGGCATTCTTGAGGATAAGCAGATGCTTGGAGGTGGATGAGATGTCGGTACCCAGTTGATCCGCCAGTTCGCCTACAGACCAGCTTCCTTCATTCATCAGCTCCATCAGGCGGACACGGTAGGGGTGTCCCAGGGCTTTCATTACGGTGGCCATTTCCTTTGCGCGAATCTTTCGAACATCCGTCATGAATTCACTATACGCACGTTTGGGAATGTCGTCAAGCAAGCTTCTGGTACACTGATATCAGCAATTTTCATTTGGCAGGAGGTTGGTACATGCGTTTATTTACCGGAATACTGGCTTTGACCATGTTTGTCATTTCGGGGGTGGCCGGGGATCGGCTCACCGGCAACATGAACACGGGTCGTTCCGTGGTGTACGGGACGGGGGGAATGGTGGCGACCAGCCATCCGCTGGCTGCCCAGGCGGGTATTGCCATGCTGAAACAGGGCGGCTCCGCCGTTGATGCGGCAATTGCCGTGAATGCCGTGCTGGGGTTGATGGAACCGACCGGATCCGGCGTCGGGGGTGACCTGTTTGCCATTGTCTATGACCAGGAAACCGGCCGTCTGCACGGGCTGAATGCCAGTGGACCAGCTTCCCGTGACATTTCGCTGGCAGCAATTCGGGCGGCGGGCCATGAACAGATGCCATACTATGGCGGTTTACCGGTAACGGTGCCTGGCTGTGTTGCCGGGTGGGATGCGCTGCACAGAGAGTTTGGCAGGCTCCCATTGAAAACCGTGTTGGCACCGGCTATCGGCTATGCCGAAAACGGTTTTCCCATGACGGAAGTGATCGGTTACTACTGGGGGCGGGGTGTCGCAAACCTGCAGGAATATGCGGAGTTTCAGCAAACCTATGCGCCGGGTGGAAAGGTGCCGGGTGAAGGGGATATCTTTCGGAATCCGAACCTTGCAAACACCTACAGGATTATCGCGGACAAGGGCAGGGACGGATTCTACACGGGCGGTCTGGCTGAACGGATTGTGGCGGCTGTTCGGGAGCATGGGGGGACCATGAGCCTGCAGGACCTGGCACACTTTCAACCGGAATGGGTCGATCCGGTATCAGTAAATTACCGGGGCGTCGATGTGTGGGAACTGCCACCCAACGGGCAGGGAATTGCCGCGCTGCAGATGCTGCAGATGCTCAATAACTTTGACCTCAAGGCCATGGGCCACAATTCGGCGGACTACCTGCACACGCTGATTGAAGTGAAGAAGCTTGCTTATGAAGACCGCGCCGCTTTCTATGCGGATATGCGGTTTGCGGACATCAACCTGGATCGGCTGCTCTCGGAAAGTTACGCGAAGGAGCGGTTGACTCATTTTGATCCGGACCGCTGTGCCCGTGAGCTGCCCGCCGGTGACGGTATCCTGGAACAGGGTGACACGGTGTACCTGACGGTGGCGGACGGACAGGGAAACGTGATTTCCCTTATCCAGAGCAATTACCTGGGATTCGGGTCTGGCGTTGTCCCGAAAGACAGTGGTTTCACACTCCAGGACAGGGGTTCATTGTTCAGCCTGGATCCGGATCATCCCAATGCAATTGCCCCCGGGAAACGGCCGTTCCACACCATCATTCCGGCCATGGTCACCCGCGGGGGGAAACCGCTCTTCAGTTTCGGGGTGATGGGTGGATCCATGCAGCCCCAGGGGCATGTGCAGGTGCTCTGCAACATCCTGGATTTCGGCATGAACATCCAGGAAGCGGGTGATGCCCCCAGGTTTCGACACGGCGGTTCTTCCCAGCCAACGGGGCAGGTGATGAAAACCGGCGGCATTGTGTACCTGGAGTCCGGTGTGGGAACTGAAGTGAGACGGGAATTGATGGGTCGTGGTCATCGGATCATGGATACGGTTGGCGGTTTTGGTGGATACCAGGGGATATGGATTAATCCGGTGACGGGTGTGCTGGCCGGTGCTACGGAGTCCCGGAAGGATGGCTGCGCGATCGGCTTTTGAAGCCCGGCCCCATAATAAGGAACGGCCCCGCATCAGCGGGGCCGTTCGCATTCTGATTGATATGATTATTGCATACCGCCCAATTGCGAGAATACGGAGAATCCGGCGATCATGCCGAACACAACGCCGATTACCAGCATGATGATAAATGAGATTAACCATGCCAGGAAGGCCTTGACCATGGTGGTGGTGAAAAATTTCTGAATCACCACGACCATCAACACAATTCCGGCGATGAAACCCAGGATAGCCCCCACCACAGGCACAAAGGCCAGGATGAACTGGGCAATGGCCGAAAGAATAATGCCGACCAACATGGCCAGGCACGCCTTACCGTAGGATGCCCCGTCAATCTTTACGACTTTGGCACCAATCCATAAAAACAGCGCGGCCAGCAGGAAGCCGACCACCAGAAACACCAGCGTCATACCGATAGCAGCGCCCATCGAATCCTCCTCTGTACGGGATAATTACGTACAGTTTACCGCTGTGCGGATCAATTGTCAAAGTTGAGCTGGGTGCGTCCGGTCACTTGATTATTCGACACCGTGGAACTACCTTATAGACATGCATCGGGGAAACCCGACAATTCAGTTGTTTACGGGTGGTTTACCGGCCCATGTTCGTGCAGGTGCGCGACCATGTGCCGCTTCCTGTTTATTCAGTGAAAAGGAGAGACCATGCTTCAGAGAATCCTGTTTCTGGTTGGGTTGATTTTCAGTATTGCCCACGTTCAGGCGGACACCTACTATGTTCCGCATGTGGCCATGAGCAGTGCCTGGGAAACCTACTTATTGGCGGATAACCTGGATCCGGACACGGACCAGTCATTCCATTTGGTTCTGTATAACGGGGAAGGTACCGGGACGGTTGTGAATCATGTGTATACGGTGCCGGCAGGTGAGCAGCTGCGCTTAAGCCTTCGCAGCCTGGCGGGACCTTGTGGGGAAATCCGATGCGGTACACGTGCCATGCGGTTTCGGTTGGGATACAACGCCCGTGCGGACCTGGGTGGTGGTACGGCAGAGTTTGACCTGCCTACTGCAGGAGTGCGAAACGGTGTCTTTTCCCTTTCAAACTATGCTGATGGGTTAACCTGGAGCGGTTTTGCGCTGATGAACACATCAGATGAAACGGTTACGGCGTGGGCTTCGATTCCCGTATCCGGCTCCGGTAAGATTGTTGAGACATTCATGCTGGAGATTCCGCCCAAGAGTCGAACCGTGAACTACTTTGAAGATGCATTCGGGTATCCGTTTGAAAGTATCCCATGGGTGACGGTATCCTGCGATACGCCGTGCCTGGCCGGCATCACCATATCCGGTGTGGAAAATGAACGATTGTTGTTTACGCCGTTCAAGCAGGGGCGGGGCCATTGGCGGCAACAGGATACGGCGGATTATGGCACGGTTGTCGGTGCGGTTCATGTGGACGATACAGTAGACCTGGATCTCCAGTTTGTTTCCGCATACCTGGGTTCCGAGTATGGCTACATGCGTGTGGTTCGATCCAGCGACGGGTTGGAACTGTACCGGAGAACGGCAGGATGGGACCATCTGGGCGTGAAGGGAATGTGTACGACACCTGCGCCGGTTTCCGCCAAGGCGGCTACTCGGGTTTATGCATACGGGATTGACTATACGAACATGGGTAGTCCGTCCTATTTCGTTGCGCGGGTCGATCCGTCCCGGGGAGAGGTTCTGTGGAAACAGAATCTGTCACCGGGGGGCAGCATTATGGACATGCACTATGGGTTCTATTATCAGATCCGTGCAGCAGCGTCGGAGACCACTGTCCAGGTCATGATGATGAACGCAGACAGCAATGCCATGGATACCTACCTGTTGAACAAGGAGGACGGCACCATACTGGAAACACGGATGGGAACCGGAAACCGATCCGTTCCCACGACACTGGTGTATGATGCGGAAGCCGAGCTGTTCCGCAGTATCTATTCCACCTACAATGATCTGACAGGTACCTTCAGCCTGGTCACATTCTGCAGCAACGCCGCGGACAGTCTGTCCACTTGTCCCAGCGTGCTGGATATGTCCGAGATCATGGGAAGCTGGACCGTTGCACACGTGCTGGTTTATGGCGGTGCGGTGGACAGCGGTGTCATGCGCATGGTGATCAGTGCGTCAACGGGGATTCCCTCGGAGTCATTCCTGAAGATATCCGGTAAGTCCTTTACCACAATGCCGACGCAGTTGTTGATTGGTCGTGTGAATGTCACGGATTTTCGGCCCGACATGGCGGAAACGGACATTACGTCGTTCACAGCCACGTTGCGTTCCCGGATTACGATGGCCGAAACGGGATTTGGAACCGGGCTGGCGTTCATCTGTGATAATGGTGTTTATGGTCGCGGAACCACCATGCTTCAGTTTTCGCCGGATGACCAGAGCCTGGGCGTTTATGATGCCGCACGGTTGCCGTACGAGGTAATGGACTGCAGTTCTTACCATGGCAAACTGCTGATGAGTATTGTAGAGCGCAATTTTCAAAGCAGCTTCGTGTTCAAGGGGGAAGAAAAGGGCAATGACTACAAGGTAAACCTGGCGCTTGAAGTCTCGGATTTCTTCAGCCTGATGATGGAATTGAACGATTAATCGAATCGGGGAGCGGGCAAATCGCCCGCTCTTTTCCTATTCCTGGTAGATACCTTCAATTAGTGCTGCGTACCGTTCTTCCACCACCCGGCGTTTGACCTTCAATGAAGGGGTCAACTCACCGTCATCCACGGTAAACATGGTGGGCAGCAGCACACATTTCTTGACCTTTTCATACCGGGCAAATTCCTGTTGTGCGGTCTCCAGTTCGGTCCATATTTTTTCCTGTACTTCAGGCTGTTCAACCAGCGTTTCGCGTGTGTCGAATGCCAGTGCCTGTCCCTGTGCCCATTTCTCCAGGATTTCGAACTCCGGGACCACCAGCGCCGAGATAAACTTGCGTTTGTCCCCGATCAGGCAGATCTCTTCAATGAACGGACTCTTTTTGATTGTGCCCTCAATGGGCGCCGGTGCCACGTTTTTTCCACCGGCAGTTACGATAATGTTCTTCTTGCGGTCGGTGAGATACAGATAACCGTCATCGTCGATATGACCGATGTCCCCGGTGTGGAGCCATTCATCCGCGTCAATCATTTCGGCAGTCAGGTCCGGTCGCTGGTAGTACCCCTCCATGAGAATGGGACCTTTCACCAGCACTTCCCCGTCTTCGGCGATGCGCACCTGGATGTTGTCCAGGGGCTTTCCGCACGATCCCGGTTTCAGCTTGCCCGGTGGTGTCAGGGCAATGATCAGGTGGGTTTCCGTCATGCCGTATCCTTCATGAATGAAAAGGCCCATTGCACGGAAGAAACGCAGGGTTTCGGGACTCAATGGCGCGCCCCCGGAAACAGGCAGGATAAAATTCCGGCCGAACCGGGCTTTGATTTTTCCGAAGACCAGTTTTTCCGCGATGGTACGTTTGAATCTGAGAACCGGGGCCACGGTTCCGGCTTCCTCCGCGTCCGCAAAGGTACGACCGGTATTGAATGCCCAGTTGAACAGCCATTGCTTGATTGTGGAAGACTGTTGTACCGTATCGTAGATCCGCGCCACGACTTTTTCGTACAGTCTGGGGACAGAGATCAACACATGGGGGTGTGCATCGGACAGGTCTTCCACGACTTTTTCAATGCCTCGGGAATAATGAATGGTGGCGCCGTTATACATGGCGCACCAGTGACCGGCCAGGCGTTCGTAGAGATGACTCAGGGGGAGGAACGACAGGAACACATACCAGGGTTCCACGTTGATCCGGTCCAGTGTGCCCCGGATGTTTTCCAGAAAACCCGCATGATTCAACATGACACCCTTGGGTTCGCCGGTTGTGCCGGAGGTGTAGAGAATGGTACAGGTCTCGTCCGGATTGATGGTTTTCATGGAATTGGTGAGAAAATCGGGGTGTGCCGTATTGAATTGACGGCCCTGTTCCCGGATGGTTTCCAGTGTCGTGACATCTTCTCCCAGGGGTTCAAAACCCAGGATATGCTTCAGTTCGGGCAGTTCGTCCTTTATGGCCATGACTTTGTCCAATTGCGCTTTCGAATCAACGAAGATTGCCTGGACATTGGCGTTTCCCAGGATATAGGCGACCTGGTTGGCCGGCAGGGTAGTGTAAACGGGCACAACGACGCCGCGGATGTGAAAGACGGCAAAGTCGGTCATGGTCCATTCCGGCCGGTTATCGCTGAGAATGGCGACACGGTCGCCCCGGCCCAGTCCCAGGGAAGCAAGACCCCCTGCAATTTCCCTGACGGTATCCAGCATCTGACCGTAGCTGATGGTTTCGAGGATATCAGCCCTTCGATACCGGAGTGCGTGTTTGTCCGCTTGTCGTGCGGCAGTTTCCGCCAGCATGTGCAGGAGACTTTGCGTCATGGTTCCTCCAGATCAACAATATTGTTGGAATTCTAACAAAATGAAGGTTGACCGTGAAGAAGGAATCCCCGGAAAGACCGGCTGATCGGCCTTCCCGGGGATGAAGATTAATCGATGAGTTGACGGACAGCCCGGACAATCAGGTTCCGGGCCAGTTCCACCTTGTATCCGTTCTGCTCCAGCGGATCGGCATTCACCAGGGCCCGGTCAGCTGCCTGCTGAATTGCCGTGCCATCTTCCAGGTGTACACCGGCCAGTGCGCGGGATACCGCTTTCTCCAGCCAGGGTACGGGCGCAATACCGCCCAGGACAACGGAGGCGGTGTTGATCACGCTGCTTCTGACATCCGCATGGACCGCGACGGAAACAGTGGCAAAGTCAAAAACGGCCCGGTCGGCGGTCTTCAAAAATACCGATCGATTCCCCGGAGGCGGTCCCGGGATCTGGACAGCCGTCACCAGTTCCCCATCCTTCAAAATGGTTTCCCGTTCCGGATCGGTCTCCGGCAGGATATAGAACTGGCGGATGAGCACTGGTCGCTGACCATCTGGTCCGGTAATCAGCACGGTTGCATTTAATGCACTGAGGGCCACCGCCATGTCTGACGGGTGGACAATCCAGCAGGGATCTCCCCCGATTACACAGTGAAACCGGTTTTCCCCGTCAAATGCGAAGCACGTGTCCCCACCTTTCCGGATACAGTCGAAGTCCCGCCGGAAATACCAGCAGCGTGGCCGCTGGCAGAGATTGCCGCCCAGTGTGCCCACGTTTCGAAGCTGGGGTGAGGCCACTGCACTGGCGGCTTGCGTTACGACCGGAAAACGTCCGGCCAGTCCCGCGTGGTTGGCAATGGTATCAAGGGTTGTGGTGGCGCCGATGGAGAATCCGCCGCCGGGACGTTCATCAATCCCGTCCAGTTCCTGCAGCTTACCCAGGTGAATGATGCTGGCCGGTTCCAGGACATCATCCTTGATCAGACCCAGCAGGTCGGTTCCGCCGGCCTTGTAGTGGCAGTTCGTGCGTGAACCCTGTGCCAGGGCATCGCTCAGCGAAGCCGGGACAATATAGTCAAATGATTTCATGATCCCACCTCCGTTCGCGTTTTATGGAGGGCGGCAAGTACCTTGTCCGGTGTCATGGGCAGACTTCGGATCCGGACGCCCAGGGCATTGTAGACAGCATTGGCAATGGCACCCGGGGTGGGAATAATCGCCGGTTCGCCCACGCCCTTGGCACCCACCGCACTGATTTGGGTGTCCCCTTTGCTGACCACGATGACCTCGATTTCCGGAGTATCCTTCAGCGTTGCGATCCGATAATCATGGAAGTCGGTGGTGAGCAATTTACCGGTGTTCCGGTCAATGATCCGCTCCTCCATCAGGGCATAGCTCAGTCCCTGGATAACACCCCCATGAACCTGGTTTTCCAGGAGCCTGGGGTTCAGTGTGCGTCCGATATCATAGGCACCCACGATCTTGTGAACCGTGATTCTGCCGGTTCGTGTATCCACGCTGACATCGGCGAACTGGGCACCGAATGTGTTTATGGCCTTTCCCTCCGGGTTGGGATTGCGTCGGCCGATGGCAACCAGGGTCTGTTCCCGGAGTTTGCCGATGATTTCCTGGATGGTCATCTGCTTTTCAGGGTCCGAGACGGAAGATACGGTTCCCGATTGAAAAGTGAGTGCTGATTCCGGGGTCTCCAGCAGGGCTGCGGCACCGGATATCAGTTGTGCTTTCAACTTTTCTGCCGCATCCCGAATGGCCGGTGTGACCGAGGGTGCGGTCATACTGCCGCCACTGCCCGGACAGTAGGGTGTGGTGGCGGTGTCTCCCAGGGTGACCACGATCCGATCCAGCGGGATCTCCAGGACTTCGGCCGCCACCTGGGCAAGGATGGTATAGGTGCCGGTGCCAAGATCCTGGGTGCCCGCCATGATCTGCAGGCTGCCATCGCGGTTCAGTTTCAGCACCGCTGCGGCGGGTGGTCCGCCGCCGCCCCACCAGATCTGGGACGCCATTCCCATACCGCGTTTTACCGGCCCCCGGTCACTATCCGGTGCTTTCCGGTTCTGCCAGCCAATGGCCCGGGCGCCCGCCTCGTATGCTTCTTTCAGAAACTTGGAGGTGTATGGCTGGCCGAACACCTGGTCAACATCCACCAGGTTTTTCATCCGAAAGGCCAGGGGGTCCATGTTGATGGATTCGGCCAGTTCATCTATCAGGGATTCCAGCGCGAATGTTCCCTGAACATGGCCGGGGGCCCGCAGCGCACGACCCTGGCCGGCATTGATATAAACCGAATGGTCTGCAGCTTCCATGTTTTCACACCGGTACAGGGTTCGCAGGGGCCAGCTGCATCCGGCCCGGTAGGGATAAGCACCGACTGCGCCATAGGATTCGTGCTTCAGTGCAGTCAGTGTGCCATCCTTCCGGCATGCGCCCACCAGGTTCTGCTGGGAGTCCGGACGGTTGCCCACCGCCTGCTGCATTTCCTTCCGGTCCAGGGCAATCCGGACCGGGCGCCCGATTTCTTTGGCCAGCAGGGCGGCCATGACGGTATATTTCCCCGTGGTCAACTTGCTGCCGAATCCCCCGCCCATGTATTTCTTAATAACCCGAACATGGGTGGCGGGAATTTTCAGGGCAGCGGCAATACCACCCTGGATCCAGTAAACCGCCTGGGTGGAGTCCCACACGGTGAGTTTGTCCCCGTCCCAGTTTACGACCGAGCAGTGAACTTCGGTGGGGTTGTGCATGATGACCTGGGTTTCATAAGTCCGTTTGACAACCGAATCCGCTGCCGCGATACCGGCTTCCACATCTCCCCGGTTCGTTTGCCGTTCCGTGGTGACATTGCTGTCCCCATGGAGCAGGGGTGCGCCCGCTTTCCGGCCGTCCCGGTGGTTGGTAACAAAGGGAAGCCGTTCATAATCCACCTTGATCCGTTTCAACGCACGATTGGCGATGGTTTCCGTTTCCGCCACCAGGCAGGCAATGTCATCCCCTTCATATCGCAGGTGGGGATCAAACAGCCTGGAAGTCCCGTTATACCACGGGATGTCCGGCGCGTTTTCATGGGTCATCACTGCCAGGACACCCTTCATGTTCAACGCTTCTGAAACATCAATGGAACGGATTTTTGCATGTGGATGGGGGCTGCGCAGTGTTCGTGCATGGGCCATCCGTGGCAGGCGGATATCAAAAGTGTAGGTGGCCGAACCGGATACCTTTTCATACGCATCGGACCGTTCAACCGGTTTCCCCACGACATTCAGCGAGGCGTCTTCCCCCCAGGGGTCGGGTGTTGCCGTTGACGCTTCGCCGATGGTTTCCTGGAGTTCGTCTTCCACGAAGAACCGGGATTTGACAATTTTCCGGTTCATGATGGAACTCCTTTACCGTTCAGTTTCTTTGCAGCAGTTTCCACCGATCGACGGATATTGGGATAAGCCGCGCATCGGCAGAGAGTTCCGGACATGCCGGTTTCGATCTGTTCCGTTGTCGGATGGGGATGACGGTTCAACAGCCCGGCAGCTGTCATGACCTGTCCGGGTGTGCAGAACCCGCATTGAAGCCCGTCTTCTTCCACGAAGGCTTCCTGGATCGGATGCAGGTTTTCACCGTTCATCAATCCTTCCACCGTGGTAATCTCGGTCCCCATGGCATCCAGTGCCAGTACATGGCAGGAATAGACGGCGTTTCCATTCATCAAAACGGTACAACTGCCGCATTGGCCCCGGTTGCAGGCGATCTTGGTGCCGATCAACCCCAGCGTGTCCCGAAGCACCTGGACCAGCGTGGTTTCCGCGGCAACCATCAGGCGTTGGCGGGTCCCGTTTACAGTGAAATCCAGCAGGTATTCTCCCTGATGCGCGGTTGGTGCCGGTTCTTCTGCATCACCGGTTGCGGCGACGGCGTCCGGAACCAGCGTGGAGCCGATGACACCGGCCCCCACGTTCCGGATAAACGTCCGTCTGGACGGATCCTGTGGTTTCTTATGATCATCACACACGGCAAATCCCCCTTTCGTGATTCTTTATCAATGGCTGTCCTTACAATATCGGGCCTTCGTCCGGTTCCGGCAATCGGTTTACGGTTTGAGCAGCAGACTGTTGAACAATAACTTGTAAACGCCGGAAGTGGAGGCACGGAACTGGGGGTTGAACCCCAGCAGCACCAGTTGACCGTTCCCTTTTTTCAGCCAGACCGCTGCGGCCCGGTTGGCCAGTTTTTCTTCATGTTCGGCATATCCGCTGAGCAGAATGTCTGTTTCCGGAAACGTCCCCAGGATACGGCGATCCATATCCAGACGGGGGATGCTGGTGGAGAACACGGGTGTGCCCCGGGAGAATACATTGACGGTTTCGGTCATCCCCAGTGAGACCGGATGATCCGGCTTCAGGTTCAGTCGCAGCAGCGAACCCGGTACATAGAGACCGGCCTGTTTCACCTGGCTGGAAATATCCCGGACCGGCAGCCGGAAGGACTCAGTCTTATCTTCGCCTGCAGGTTCCTTCAGCGAACCGGTAAACAGTCCGGTGGACTTGCCCCATGCCAGGACGACGCCCCCATCGTTGATGAAGCGGACCAGGTTCAACAGTCCTTTTTCTCCCATGCCTTTTCGATAGGCGGGGGGCATGTCCGGCACATAATAGTCGCTGCCGTTCTTGTACGCGCCGGTTTTGAGCACATCCGGGTCCGCATCGGGAAATATAATAACGTCAAACTTCGAATAGTCCAGCTCTTCCATTTCACCCGGACGGAGTACGTTGAACGGAATTTTTGCGGTGTCCAATACATACCGGGTCCAACCGGCGTCCATGTCATGGAACCAGGTCTCCACCAGACCGATTCTCGGCAGTTTCAACGCCCGGGTGGACAAATTTCCGTTCCCTTTCACGATGGATACCGGGGCAGGGAGTTCGGCGGCCAGTTTGTCCAGGAGGCTGACCTTTTTGCCGGTGGTGGATACCAGGAAGTCACCCTTCTGGACCGGTACGTCCGCAATATGTCCCGATTCCTGTACCCGATAAACGGGGATGCCCAGGGATAATGCCTGGAATACCAGGCTGTAAGAGGCGTTCCAGGCAGTGGGGAGTACCAGAGTACCGGACTTGTAGCGGACGGTCTTTTCCGGTTGATACGGACTGCTGAGCAGTTCCATCTGATCTGCAAGACCGTTTACCGGTTTTTCGATCATGATGCTGGTTACACCCCGGTGAAGGGGCAGCGACCAGCTGGCAATGTCATAGGGTCGAATCACATCGCCCCCGGGTGTATAGTGGCGAACGGGGAATTGCTGTGCTTCAAGAACTTCCTTGATGAATGCCCGGTAGGGCTGTGCCAGTGGAATGACCAGGTCACCAGCCTTGAACCGATAGTTATCGGTGTCCAGGTCCGAATTCATGCGATAGACATGTACCCCGTGGCGCTGGAGCAGCTTAACCATTTCATTTCGTTCGCCGGGATCATGCTGCTTATCCGGAATGACAAAACAGGCCGGGGCCCGGGTTTGTCCCTTCTCGATTTCTTTCCGGCACAGGTTGTTCCGGAACGTGAGAATGTCTTTCCGGTAGACCGAGGCTGTCCGTGTGATGGAACGGATGGAGGACAATTCATACCGGATGATATCCGAGAGTCGCCACCAGCCGCCGGGCCAGGGGTCGGGCAGGTTGACGCCTTTCTTGTATTCAGCCAGTCCTTTGCCACGGACCCGGAGTTCCTGGGGTTCCACATAAACCGGTTTTGCGACCTTGCAGCTTGCCGCTTCGGTGAGCAGGCTGATTACATTCTTCCACAGCGATGTTTCGGTAGATCCCGGCCAGTAGTCATCAAAGGCCCAGTGGCTTGCCACACCGCTGCAGCCATCAGCGGTCATGTCCCGGGACAGGTTGGCACCGAACACATCAATCCATGTCCACATTTCCTCATCCACGTTTTCGGCAATGGGATCATGGTATTCCGGAACAAAATACCGGGGTCCGGTGGAACCCATCTGGTGCTTTTCCACCAGGACCTGGGGATACCACTGGATGGAATAGATGTCGGCGATGACACGGGTGTCCGATTGGGTCAGGGTGACGAAATCCCGGTTGTTGTCGTGTCCTACATACTTGTGGTACACCCCGGGCAACATGGATCCTTCATATTTTGTGCCGGCATGCTTGCGAAAATGGTTGACCACCATGTCCATCCCATCCGGGTTGTGGCACGGAATCATCATCAATACCACGTCGTTCAGCCAGTCATTCAGGTCCGGGTCTTCGCTTGTCGCCACTGTCCAGGCGAAATGGGGCAGGGACTGGGACGGACCCACCTCGGTGGAATGCATGGACAGCGTCATCATGACAAAGACGCGGCCTTCTGCTGTCAGTTCCCGTTGGTCAACGTCTGACAGGGGCTCCAGGGCCAGTTTCCGGTTGATCTCCTGCAGCCGGTCCAGGTTCTGGAGGTTCTCCGGACTGGACAGGAAGCAGATTTTCATGGACCTGCCCATGGGGCTCTTGCCGGCATCCACCATCCGGATTCGGTCGGAGTGTTGATCCAGAATATCCAGGTATTGGATGAGTTGTGTGTAATCAATCAGTTGTCCGTCTGTTCCCGGTTCGAAGCCGAATTGTGCTGACGGGGTCGGAATGGTTGCGCTGACGGACAATGAGATCGTCAGAATTGCCAGCGCCGTGAGGAAATGTCGGTAGCGGTTTCGCATGGAATTCTCCTTGAAAGGTGTACATAGAATTACCATGATTTTAGCACAGCCCGGATCCATACCGGCCGAGTCCCGGAAGCGTGCGTTATTGTCGTTTGCGGGGAAAATCTGGTAAGCTGAGCCAGATAATGGCTGGAGGAGATGATGACAAACATCCTGATCGCGGGTTGCGGATATGTGGGATCACGTGCGGGGGCAATACTGGTCGAAGCGGGACATACGGTGTATGGCCTCAAGCGGACACCGGGGGTGTTCCCGGGCGGGATCCGATCGGTGACCGGGGATGTGGCTGAAATTGACGCACGGGAGTTGCCGGAAAAGCTGGATGCCGTTGTCATTGCAGTGGCCGCTTCGGGTTTTACCGAGGTGGCATACCGGGCGTGCTATGTGACAGGGGTGAAGAACCTGTTGGAGCAACTTGCAAAAAAGGACCCGGCTCCGGATCGGATCGTGTTTACATCCAGTACCGGTGTTTACGGACAGGTGTCGGGAGAGTGGGTTACCGAGGCCGCGGTTACGCAGCCGTCATCGTTCAGCGGGAAAGTCATGCTGGAGGCTGAGGGTCAGATCCATGCCATGCCGGGGAGGACCAGTTGTCTCCGGTTGGGCGGCATCTATGGTCCGGAGCGGGACCGTCTGGTTCGGCAGGTACGGGCGGGTGACGTCCGGGTCCCCGGGGAGGTGGTATACAGCAACCGGATTCACCGGGAAGATGCGGCCCGTGCCATCTGTCATGTGCTGGGCCTGGAAAGTGTGGCACCAGTCTATAATGTGGTTGATCCGAATCCATCGCCGATCGGCGAGGTGCTGGCATGGTTGTCAGCGCAGTTGAATATGCCGTTGCCGTCCGGGGGCGAGGACAACGGGTTTGTCCGTTCCCGCGGAGGAAATAAGCGGGTTTCTTCCGAATTGCTCCAACGATCGGGTTTCACCTTTCTCTATCCGGATTTTCGTTCCGGATACCGGGAGCTGTTGAATCAGGGAAGGTAAACAGGGAAAGGGGACGCTTCAGCGTCCCCTTTTTTACGTCAACAGATATGTGGGATCAGTGGCTTTTCAGTTCTGCCAGTTCTTCTTTCAGTTCAACCAGGATCCGGCGCAGTTCGGCCTCATGTCCTTTTTCCTGCTCGGCAAGGTCGGCAAACAGTTCCCGTGAATTATCGCTGACGGCTTTCCGGGCAGCCTGCAGATAAAATTCCCTTGCGGATACTTCACGTGGAATTGCCAGCAGGACCACCTGGATCATCTCTTCCAATTCTCGAATGCGTTCTTTACTCGTCATGCTTACACCCCTATTGGTTTGGCGTAAAGCCAGTTTGTCTGTTAAGACGGCCAGGTGATCTTACCGCCGTTGAGTGCCACGATGGTCAGGGCTGGAACATTCAGAAAGACCATGGCATGGTAGGTGATGGCGACCGGGTCGGTCTGATAGGAAATCTCCGGATAGAGGAAACGCAGGATACATCCTGTCACGCCGAACACGATCATCACGATGGAGTAGATCAGTTTCATCCGGAAGATACGGGTCAGTGTGAGCTGATAATTGACCCACCAACTGAAGATGCCGGAAGCGACGGCGGGGAACGTGGTCAGGGTACCGCCTACGAAAGCGTAGAATGCAGCCTTCTCAAATGCATCATTCTGAAATACCAGAAAGAGCAACTGCATCACGGCCGCAAACCAGAACAGTCCCATGGGATAATGAAGGGTGACCGGGTGGGGATGGAACTTGCGATACAACGCCCGGAGCTGGTCCATCCGGTCCACGGTTTCCACCACGTCCGGGTCATACTCGCCCACCATGGCGTTGCACTTTTCCAGCACCTCGTCGCCATGTGGTGCCATGCTCATGAAGTCCGTCAGGTCCTCCCCGGCGTGGTGACGGTTCACGTGTGTGCCGTTCCGCCAGAGCTTACTCCCGGTTACGTCATACACCTTTCCCTTGTAGGCAAAATAGGCTGAACGTCCCTCCTTGCCGTCAAAGGACTTGAGTTCATCTTTCTTCACGGTTCCTCCCCATTCCATATCCTTGGGATTGATCAGCATATTTCATTATTGAAATGTTCCCGCCCCCTGTCAACCGCGATTGTGCCGGTAAGTCATTGAAAATACATTACAAAAAAGAAATGAAATGCGTGCGTGCAAAGTCTTTATGTTGAGATTGTTCTTTTTTTTGAATAGATTAAGATACATCGACCTGTTGCCTAAAATTGGTTGATTTTTGAATTGCCAGCGGTGAAATACGGGCGTACAATGTGCTGCACGAATTCGAGAATGGAGGACGTATGCTGAGGAACGTTGAACGTCGTGTGATGACGGTTCAGATTGAAGGATGCCACCGCCCCCGACGGGTGCACGCGAGTCTGGCTGAATATCTGGATGTTCCCAGTCGCGGTGAAATCCTGTTGGAAATGGAACCGTATATCGCGGAAGATCTGTTGGAACTGGCCGAAGCTTCCGACCGGTTTGATGCGGAAACCCGGAATGCGGCGTCCGCAATTGCGGAGCGTATTCAACTGCTTCACGAGCAGTATGATTTTCTGTGGGTAATCTACTGAGTCTTTCTGTTCGACTGACGTGTCCGGGCTGACGCATGGACAACATTGGGGCATGCGTGGGCTGTCCATGGACCGCTGTATGCATGGGTCAGGCGTCCTGTTGAGGTTTCGGGGCGCTTTTTTTGCTGGAATCCGCTGGTTCGGGATATGATAGATGTAGTTTTCCCGCGGGAGAAGAATCCATGAATCGAAACCGGCTGACAGTGTTGCTTTCCGGGTTGTGCTGCAGCGGCAAGTCCACGTTGATACGCAGACTCTGCGGTGGCGAACTGCCGGATGTTGCCGGTAAACTGGACCTGGACGGGGTTTCAGGACTGATCACGGTCAATGCCCATCAGTTGGTGAAACGGCGCAAAACGATACCGGCATCCGGCGGGGTACTGGTTCACTATGACACCGTCCGTATACTGCGGGACTCACTGGACGGCTATGCGCAGGACCCGTTCTTCCGGGTTACCGGAATGCCCGTTCCGGACATGGTTGTCCACATGGATCCGGATCCGGAAATCTTGATCCATATGTTGGGAAGGCGGATACGCATACGCAGGTGGTCGATCCGCCGGCTTGTTCGACCGTTCCACGAGCATCGACGGTTGGTGTTTCTTGAAGAGTTGAAGCGTCTGTATGAAAACGACCGGGAACGGAACGAATTTACCAGGCAGTGGCAGCAGTTCGCGATGGAACAGTTCCGGTGTCCCCATGTACGGATTCATCACCATGGGTTTGAGTCGCCGGACTGGAAAGACTATGTGCGCATGGAAAACATGACAGAGCCACTTGCTCACGCCTTTCGCTCCTGCTGTTCCCTCTCCGGCTGAACGCATCGACTTGCCGGAGAATGCTACATCAATCCCCCGACAATCATCACCACGATAAAGACCGGGTACAAGGCCAGGAAACAGATGGTGACAATCCCGATGAACTTCCAGAATTTCCGCTGACGTTCCAGTGCGTCTGCCGTGCCCGCGGACAAGTCTCCTTTGCGTACCCGGACGATGGCGGAGGCGGCTTGCCACAGGTACAGCGAGGGAAAGAGATAGACAATACCGAATACAATGTAGAGGATGGAAACGGGCAGCATGAACATCATGCCGGGTTGCCGGCCGATGGCACCGCCCAGCAGGAACACGGCCGCCATGACAATGCCGCCCAACAGCAGGAAACCCACCGAAATAAAGCCCAGCACGGCAAAAAAACGGATCCAGGGACCACTGCCGGTGATGGACCGGACCATCCCTTCTGTAAGATTTGGCTGGCTGCTTGCCTGGTTCATGGTACCTCCTTCAGGTTGAAATGCCCGCCCGTTTAAGCAGGGCAGTTGAAGCACGGTTGGCTTCCCGTGTCAGTTCGTCTTCATCCAGTCCCACCAGTTTGCCGCTGTCCACGACGACTTCACCGTTGACCACGGTGTAGTCCGTGTCATGACGATATCCGCAGAAAAGCAGGGCGGCCAGTGGATCCGAGAGTGACCCGGCATACTGCAGGGTGTGAACATCAAACAGGGCCAGGTCGGCCGCGGCTCCCGGCGCAATGGTGCCAAGGGTGTGATAGCCCAGGAGGGAAGCTCCGCCCTTTGTGGCAACCTGTAACGCTTCCCGTGCGCCCATGGCTTCGGAACCGTAGCGGACCCGTTGCAACAACATGGCATTGCGGACTTCCCCCAGCATGTCGGAGGCATCATTGGATGCGGAACCATCCACCGCGATACCGACCCGGACACCCTTGTCCAGCATTTCGCGGATGCGGGCAATCCCCGAGCCCAGCCGCATGTTGGAACTGGGACAGTGGGCAACGCCGGTGCCGCTTTCCGCCAGCCGGTCCAGTTCCTCATCATTGAACCAGATGCCGTGGGCATAGAACACGTTGTCACCCACCCATCCCCAGTCTGCCATCACATCCAGGGGCCGTTTGCCGTAAATCTTGAGGCAATATTTCTCCTCATCGATGGTTTCACACAGGTGGGTGTGAATGGGCACCTTCAGCTTTCTGGCCAGCGCGGATGTCTTTTCCATGACCGCCGCTTCCACCGAGAAGGGACTGCAGGGTGCCAGGATGACCCGTCGCATGGCGAAGGGATCGGGATCGTTGAACATGTCCACCACCCGTTGCATATCGTCATAGACCACTTCCGGTTCCTGCACCACGTGATCCGGCGGCAATCCCCCCTGGCTCTTGCCACGCGTCATGGAACCCCGGGTAGGTGCAAACCGGATACCGGTTTTCCCCGCCGCTTCAAACTGGGTGGCCATCATGTCCCCTTCAAAATCGGCGGGGTACAGGTACATGTGATCCGTGGACGTGGTGCACCCGGTTTTCAGCAGTTCGGCAGTTGCCAATGCGGTGGACCAGTAGACCGCATCCCGGTCAACGCCCGCCCAGATGGGATACAGGGTGACCAGCCAGTCAAACAGCTTGGCGTTTTGCGCGGCCGGCAGATTTCGGGTCAACGTCTGATAAAAGTGATGGTGCGTGTTGACCAGTCCCGGAATAACCACGTGACGGGACGCATCAATGACCCGGCATCGGTCCATTCCTTCTCCGCTGAGCGTGATGTTGGTTTCTATCCGGTCAATTTTGCCGTCCAGGATCAGGATGTCCACGTTTCTCAGTTCCCGATTCTCCTCATCCTGGGTGGCCACAAAGTAACAGTTCTTCAATAGAATCATGGCATTCTCCCGGCAGTTCAAGTTTGCATCCATCTTAGCACAATGCAGTGGGGGAACCGCTAAAACCGATGCTGTATGGTTGTCAGGTGTCGTATACTCATTCCATGAATAGAACGCCGACAAGAATGTTCTGGTTGTTGCTGTTCCTGTTGCCCGTGGCTGCTTTCAGCAGCAATCCGGATCTGTCCGCAGTATTTCGGAAGCATGATGTTGCGGGTACCATTGTGCTGACATCGCTGGAAACGGGGGAACAGCTGGTACACAATCCCGGGCGGCTGGACCGCAGGTACCTGCCGGCATCCACGTTCAAGATTCCCAATACACTGATCGCGTTGGAGACGGCCGTGGTGATCAGCCCGTTTGCGGTGATCCGATGGGATGGCCGGGAACGTCCGGTCAAGGGATGGAACCGGGATCATTGCCTGGTGACGGCGCTGCCGGCATCCTGTGTGTGGTTCTACCAGGAACTGGCCCGGCGGGTGGGAATGGAAGCCTATGGGAGAATTCTGAAGGACCTGCCGTATGGCAATGGAAAGACCGGTCCCCGCGTGGACACATTCTGGTTGGACGGGGATATCCGGATCTCGGCCAACGAACAGGTTGATTTTTTGAAACGGCTGTACCGGGACGAACTCCCTTTCAACATCCGTCACCAGCACCTGGTGAAAAGCCTGATGCAGGTGGGGCAGGCCGGAAACCGGGTACTGCGGGCAAAAACCGGCTGGGCATTGCGGAACGGTCATGACATCGGGTGGTACGTCGGCTGGGTCGAGGTGCCGGGAGACGTGTGGTTCTTTGCCCTGAACATGGATATTCCCACAGGCGACCGGGCTTCGTTGCGGCAAACCATCGTGATGGAATGTCTCGCGATCGCGGGACTGTATCCGGAAACGGACGGGGACCGGCCGGGACCGCTGACCATACCCTTCAAGCTGGACCGGAACAAGGTTACCCTGGAAGCGGCAATTGGACGCTCCCGACCCATATCTATCCTGCTGGATACCGGAATGCCGTTCAACGGCCTGTTGTTGTACAAGACCGATCTGAAGGCTGCCATGCGGGGAGACGGGCAACCGGGTTTTATCGTGGGCGGTGCCGGGTCCGAGAATCCATCCACGGCAACGTTGTGGGAGCGGGTGACCGTGCGATTGGATGGCAGTTTCCTCCCCAATCAGCAGGTGCTGATCATTGACGGCGGCCGGTTTGCCGGTTTCCCCAGTGACGGGGTGATTGGCGGTTCCCTGTTTTCCCGGTATGCGGTGGAGATCGACCATGACAGCGGTTTCATCCGGCTGCACGAACCGGACCAGTGGCAACCGGACGGGACCTGGTTCCGGCTGCCGGTTACATTCAAGGAGAACCGGATTCCCTGGATCGAGGTGACCGTCCGGACAGAAGATGGCGCGCTTCGGAAGTTGCATTGCTACATTGACCTGGCCTCCAGTGAGACGATCGAGATCTTGACCGGCAGTGACCATGGCGTGCAATTATCGAAAGACGCAGTTCCGGCCGTACTGGGTTCCGGCATGAATGGAGAGATCCGGGGTTACCGGGGAGGCATTTCGGAGCTCCGGATCGGTCCATTTTCATTCCGGGACCTGGGTGCAGTTTATGTGCCTGCTGCTGTCCGTTCCAGGCAGAACGATGCGGATGCAGTGATCAGCAATGGCCTGTTGAAACAGTTCAACCTGGTATTTGATTTGACCAATGAACAGCTGTACCTGAAGCCCAATGGCCTGTTCGGCGTCCGCCCGTGAAAGCGATCACTGTTGAATATCCGCCGCGTCTTGACCGTAGAGGCTTACGGGAGCCAAGAAACCAATCACGGGAGGTGGATGGATGAACCAGAAAAACTGGACCTGTCCCAAGTGCGGTAACACCACGTTCAAAACGGACATGATGCGGGCAACCGGCGGACGGTTTGCCAAGATCTTTGATGTTCAGAATCGGAAGTTTACGACCATTACCTGTACCCGCTGCACCTACACCGAGTTTTACAGGGGAGATACCTCCACCCTGGGCAACATTTTTGATTTCCTGACGAACTGAAGCAGCAGTCTCTGGTCATTTCCCTCCTTGTAATTGACCGTTCAGTTCGTACAATAGGTTGAAACGAAATACGGAGGTGGCCGTGAGTAAAGAGATTGATGCCCGGGGAATGGCGTGTCCGAAACCGGTGGTGATGACCAAGAAGGCGCTGGATCAGACATCGGAAGGAATTGTAACAATCCTGGTCGATGCGGAGTCCAGTCGCGCCAATGTCCGTCGTTTCGCCGAGTCACAGGGATGTACCGTAACTGAAGACGTCCGTGATGGATACACCGAGCTTACCATTGCGAAGGGCTTCTCCTGTGACATGCCTGATGAAGCAGGACAAACCACCGGTCCGGCTACCACGCAGTTGAACGGCAGCGTTGTCTATATCGCGTCGGATCAGGTGGGTCCGGACGCGGAGCTGGGCCGCCATCTGCTCAAGGTGTTTATTCGAAACATGCTCGAGGTTTCACGGGAGCATTTCCCCCACAGCATTGTGTTTGTCAACCGGGGTGTTCATGTGCCCTGTCGGTGGGAAGAAACAATTGACGATCTGCATGCACTGGTGGATATGGGTGTCCAGGTGTTTTCCTGCGGTGTCTGTCTCAAGCATTATGAGATGGAATCGGAACTGAAGGTCGGTGAAGTGGGGAACGCCTTTGACACGGTGCAGGCATTCCTCGGTGACCGGAAGCTGGTCAACATCTGCTGACCGGCTGCTGCCGGGCTATTTCTGTTCCAATTCGTATTTCTTTACCTTGGAGATCAGGCTGACCCGGGAGATTCCCAGGATTTTTGCGGCCATGGTCTTGTTGTTTCCGGTGTGGGTCAGCACGGTACGGATATGCTCCTTTTCCACTTCCTGGAGGGATTTCAACGGTCCGGTTCCCGTTACCGGTTCCGGTCTTGTGCTGGCGTTTTCCAGGAAATAGGCGGGCAGGGACGCCTTCCGCAATTCATTGCCTGATTCCACCACCATGGCGGAGTTGATAATGTTCATCAATTCCCGGATGTTCCCCGGAAAACCGTAATTCTTCAGCAGGTTCAATACCGGTGCGGATATGCCCTGAATGTTTTTCTCATAGCGTTCGTTGAACAGCTGGAAAAAATGCTGGGCAAGCAGTTCGATGTCACCGGTCCGTTCCCGCAGGGCGGGCAGGTGAATGGCATTGATGTTCAGCCGGAAGAACAGGTCCTTGCGGAAGTTGCCCCGCTTGATCTCCTGGAACAGGTCCTTGTTGGTTGCGGCGATGATCCGGACATCCATCTTGACATTGCGCGTGGATCCCAGCCGATAGAATTCTTCCTCCTGCAACACCCGGAGCAGTTTCACCTGGATGGGCAGGGACAGTTCCCCGATTTCGTCCAGGAACAGGGTGCCCCCGTCCGCTTCTTCCAGGAATCCTTTCTTGTCACGGACAGCGCCGGTGAACGAACCCTTTTCATGACCGAAGAATTCAGACGTGAACAGGTCATCAGCAAATGCACCCGCATTGACCGCAATAAAGTTTTTCTCACCGCGGGTTGAAATGTCATGGATGGCACGGGCCACCAGTTCCTTGCCGGCCCCGCTTTCCCCCCAGATCAGAATGCTGTTGTCGGTTTCCGCGAACTTTTCCACGTGATGGAATATCTGGAGCATCTGCCGGTCCCCGGTGATGATGTTGGCGAAGGCCGCCGGATGTTTCAGCCCGTCAAGGGTGAAGGGCTGGGCAGGGCCTGTCTCGGTAACCGCCAGCTCACGAAACCGTGAACCGTCATCCAGCACCGCGAGCAATTTTTCCTCTTCCACCGGTTTCAGCAGGTAATCTGAAATACCCAGCTTCATGGCGGTGATGGCCAGGTCAATGTCTTCCACCCCGGTGAGGACAACCGTGAAGATATTGATACCTTCTTTCTGGATGAAATGCAGGATGTCCATGCCGGAAACATCGGGCATGTCCATGTCCAGGATCAGGATGTCATAGGTCTGGGCGGTTAACACCTGGAAGGCCTGCTTGCTGTCTCCCAGTACTTCCACGTCAAACCGGCCGGTCTGGAGCAGGAATATCTTCATGAAATTGAGAATCGCGCGGTCATCATCAATCACAAGAACTCTGGTCATGGCTTCTCCTGGCGTTCGATGGGCAGGGTGATCCGGAACGTCGTTCCGGTACCCGGCTCGGATTGGACCTCGATCTGGCCATCATGATCTTTAATGATACCGTATGTGATGGAAAGACCAAGGCCGGTTCCCCCTTTGCTCCGCTTGGTGGTGAAAAACGGATCGAACACATGTTTCCGTGTCTGTTCATCCATGCCGGCCCCGTTGTCGCTGACCACCAGCAATACCCGGTTTTCCTCGGACAGGTGACGGGTCTGTAAGGTGATGAGACCACTTTCATGATCAATGGCCTGGGCGGCATTGAGCAGCAGGTTCATCAGAACCTGTTCCATTTTCTGCCGGTTGCCTTTGAATGTGGGCAGGGTTTTGTCCAGGTCAACCTGGAGGCGGGCCACTTTCTTGATTTCCTTCTCGGTGATGCGGAGATCGTTGCGGATCAATTCGTTGAGATTGACATCATCAGTGGCCAGTCCGTCATCCTTCTTGGCAAAATTCCGCAGGCCCAGGACAATGTTGTTGATGCGCTCTGTCCCGTGGGCCATGTCATCGATCAACTGGGGGAT
>CAZDKZ010000030.1:22130-24930 GCA_964506215.1 uncultured Holophagae bacterium | reverse complement strand
ATCCCGCGATTTCGTTATTTTTGTAGAAAATATGCATATCCTTGTCACCGGACGGACTCCAGGTAAACATTTCTTCCCAGGCAATCAGGGTCAACTTCCGGTCAATTGCCACCTGGGTATTCTCCCGCTGCTGGGCACAATGGGGCCAACCCCAGACAGTGGCACCCTCCTTCACCTGTGACAGGTCCTCCGCAAGGGGTTTGGGCAGCAGTAGACATTCAAAATTGCCCAGTATTTCCTCCCGGGAAGCAACCCGACCGGATGAAAGTTCAGCCAATGTGTTGTCAGTCATGCCAAACGGCAATCCATATCCTGTCTCAAACGTAATCCGTTTTCTCAATTCCAAGGGTATCCGTTCCATGTGCGCCGGATGAATTGCCACCCGTTTTTCGTTTTCCTTTCGTGATGTTCCAATCACACCAATGTTTGAATTTACTGCCATTTCGGCCTTCCTTTGTTGTTTCAATTCTTACTTTTATGCAGCAAGAACGGTTTGCCGTTTCCTTTCGCGCATAACACCCGCATTACCGCCGAAGCCCAAGCAAAGCCTGTTGGCGGAAGCTCTGCCCCTACCAAGGGAGCAACAACATGATGTGTCGGCTGTTTGTACGAACTGATTGGAACCGGCAAGAAAGCGTCATGTGACCGAGATAGGCATCTTCACTGTACCACAGTTTGGCACGTCCGGCCCGATTACCGTTTCGACCCGGGGTAGAAGCCGACCGAAGAATCCAGCACGGATCCGGCAGGTGACACATGTCACGTGACACGGATTACAACTGGCAGGGCATAAGGAGACGGTTATATTTTGTGTACCAACAACAATTCACTGCCGTTTGATGAGCAGTGTGTCTGGAGGCAAACCCGTGAAGAAAGTATTAATCGTCGTCGCATCGGTTCTGCTGCTGTCCCTGGCAGCCGTACCTGTCCATGCCGGTATCAATGGTAACGGTAATGGCAACGGCAACGGCCGTGGCCTGGGTCTGGGCAATGGGAATGGTAACGGAAATGGTAATGGAAATGGAAACGGAAACGGAAATGGCAATGGCGGAGAAGAACAGGAAACCGCTGAAGAGTGCCCGCTGGATGCCGAAAGCTGGGTGGAAGGTCTCACCGGCGTGCTGGTCGGTTTCGAAGGCAATGTGAACAACGAACGCAGCAAGCAGAAGTTCGTGATGGAAACGGAAGACGGCTTCGTGACCGTTCAGACCGCGCCCTGGTGGTTCATGCAGGCACAACCGTTTGCACTGGACCTGGAGGATGAAGTCATTGTGTCCGGCTGGTGGTGCACCGAAACGGAAGATGATGTGGAAGTGACCACGCTGATCGCCATGAGCATTGAGACGGCAGACGGTATCATCCAGGTTCGGGACGAACTGGGGCATCCCATGTGGGCGGGTGCCCGCGCCATTCCGGGATGCGGTCAGAACCCGGCACGATACGTACTCCCCGACTATGAAGGGGATGAGCTGACACTGGAAGGGTTGTCCGGGGAACTGTTCCTGGATTGCCTGGTGAACGGCACCTACCCGTCCTTTATGCTGGATTTGACCGGCGAAGACGAAGAAGGTGAACCGGTTGTCACCACGCTGGTTTTGGGGCCCAAGTGGTTCCTGGAATACCAGCGGTTCTTCCTGGAAGCGGAAACGCCGCTGACCGTTACCGGTGTACTGGTGGAACTGGATGAGGAAACCACGGTGATGCTGGTTCGGTTCATGGAATCCGAAGACAAACTGATGGTGTTCCGGGATGAAGACGGCATTCCCCACTGGCAGATCGTCCGGGACATCGTGGAATAACCCCACAATTTAAATCGCAATTTGGAGCCCCGCATCAGCGGGGCTTTTCTTTTGCAATCGACCCGCCATTGTTCCGGTGCCGGAGAGTTGATAGAATTGTCACATGACACAAAACTTCTCCATACCGGCCTCCATGGACGCGCTGAGGGATGTATTGGACCGGGTTGTCGGAATCGGGCGCAAAGCGGGCCTGGACGACAGAACGATCCATCGCGTGGAACTGGTGTGCGAAGAAATTCTCGTGAACATTATCCGGTATGCCTACCCGGACAGGAGAGGTTCCGTGGACATCAGTGCCGGAGTCTCGAACAGTATGTTTCAGGTTGTGTTCACGGACACCGGTATCCCGTTCAACGTTGAACTTTCGCCTGACCCGGATCTCTCAAGGAACCTGGCAGATCGCAAGCCGGGCGGCCTGGGTATTCATCTGTCCCGGCAACTTTCAGACCAACTGACGTACGATCACGAAAATGACCGGAACCGGACCGTCGTGAGATGGCGGATCTCCCCTGAACCGGAGGAAACCCCATGAAGGATTCACTGAGCAGACGGCTGATCCGTTCCGCGTTGCTGACCGTATTGCCGATCCTTGTCGCGCTGGTGGCGATTGTGTACATATTTGCCTACGGACAGCTGGAACGGCAGATGGACGCGCAGACAGATCTCCTGGGTGATGACACCGTCCGCCGGATCCTGCTGGTTGTTGAACCCGTGGCGGATATCCCGCGTTCGCTGGCCGTATCCATCTCCCGTACCAACATGAACCCGGAAACCCTGGACCATCTGCTGACCGAGAGCGTGCAACTGAACCCCAACGTATTCGGAATGGCCCTGGGACTGGAACCCGGCGTGCTGCCGAACCAGGAACGTTATTGTCCCTACGTGTTTCGGGAACGGGGAGAAATCCGTTCGCGGCGCCTGGACACACCCGGGTACCGATACTGGACACTGCCCTGGTATACCGAACCGCTTCGTTCCGGTCAATCCATGTGGAGCGAACC
>CAZDKZ010000030.1:0-22030 GCA_964506215.1 uncultured Holophagae bacterium | reverse complement strand
CCCCCGTTTCCGGAACGGCACGACCTGGACGTTTTCGCGATCATCGAACCGGCCCGTGAGGTCGGCGGTGATTTCTACGATTTCTTCTTCATCGACGAGGAACGGTTCTGTTTTGTCATCGGCGACGTATCCGGCAAAGGCGTTCCGGCATCGCTTTACATGGCCGTGGCCAAGACACTGCTGAAGGCCACAGCCGAACCGGCCATGGAACCGGGCACCATCCTGCAGAAGGTGAACGAGGCCCTGGCGGAAGGCAACAACCGCTCCATGTTCGTCACGGTGTTTCTGGCCATTCTCAACCTGAAAACCGGTCAGCTGGAATACGCCAACGGTGGTCACAACCGCCCGTTCCTGCTGACCGAAGGAGAGACCCGGGAACTGGAACTGAAACCCGGCATCGCCCTGGGCGCATGGCCAGGCTCCACCTACCGGACCGAGTCCGTTCAGCTGGCATATGGAGATGCTCTGTTCTGTTACACCGATGGCGTCAATGAGGCATTCAACGGGGAAAGCGACTTGTATGGCATGGAACGGTTGAAAGAACAACTCAAACAACCGGAAGACGACAAGGTGGAGGCAACACTCAACCGGATCATGGCCGACGTATCCGATTTTTCCGGTGATACCCCCCAGTCGGATGACATCACCATGTTGATGGTGAAGCGGACCCGGACTGGAAAGGGTTGATAAACGGACGGCGGCTATCTGGTTCAACCGGTTCGTTCAAGCACTTGAAGAACAGCCGTCCTCTAATCAGTGCTCAAAACAGATATTTACGGTGGTCTGACCCTGCGCGGACTGGATATCGATACTGTCCGGATACCGTCTGAGCATCTTGGCGGCCATCATCTCGGGTGCCGGGATGTCCTCCGGTGATCCCATGTCCCCGAATGAAGGGACTACAATCGGCTCACCCTTGTACTGTCCCGTGATTTCCAGTTTCAGTTCGTCAAACACCACGGTCACGTCCAGATCTTCCGGCGCCGCGGGTAGCATGAATACCAGTGTTTTCAGTTCATCCACCGCGGCCATGACCCGATACATAATTTCAGATCGTGCACCCCACCGTTTCCCCATTGCATTCATCTGTTCAAAAATCGTATCCGACGAATCTGCCTTCGAGAGCTTCAGTGTCGCCGTGTTGCGGATTCCGATCCGGAATACCAGGTTCAATATCACGGCCAGAACGGCGGAAAGGGACAATGATGAAGATACCAGCGGCTGCAGCCAGTGAGGAACTCCCTGGTACACTTCCGGCACTATGTCCGCGCTGAGCCCGAAGATCAGGGACAAACCGACGACAAAAATCTTGCGGGCATCCATCATCCGCGAGGTAATGATCTGAAGACCGGCAACGATCATGAAACTGACGGCAAAAATGAGGGCTGCACCCATCACCGGATGGGGCATGATCGCGAACAGGTGGGAAATCTTGGGAATGAAACCAAACAGGATCAACGTACCACCCATCCACACCGCCACATAACGGCTGGTGACACCTGTTGCGATGGTAACACCGATATTGGACGAAGACGTGGACTGGCCCATGCCGCCTACGCAACCCGACAGGAAGCATCCCGCACCATCCGCCAGGATGCCGCCACTGGTTTCAGTCGTGTTCATCCGTTTCCAATCCGCATCGTTGATCTTCTGCGCCGTGATCATGTCACCAATACTCTTCAGTGAGGAACAGATCATGGCCACGGCGAACGGCAGGATCAGTTCCCACCGGAATGACCATCCCGGATGATGGAGCAGCGGAAGCCACAGGGTCTGCGACCGGCTCAGCTCTGCCAACTGTTCAGTGGTTACAATTCCCGTGGCAATCCCGGCAATATATCCCGCAACCATACCGATCAAGACGCTGAACATCTTGAGCCGTCCACGGGTCCAGACATTGAGTATCACCATGGTCGCCAGCGTTCCAAACCCGACGATCAGTTCTGTCGGCTCCACCGTTGTATCGGATCCTCCCAGACCCACAAAATTCTGGACGGACAGTGATACGACGGTAATGCCGACCATGGATACGATTGTGCCCGTCACTTCCGGCGGGAAGAATGCCCGCAACCGTTTGACCAGCCGTGAAAAAAACATTTCCAGCGTACCGGCAAACATGGTCATCCCCAGCAGGAGTGGAAGTCCGCCCATTTGTACGGCCATCATGGAAGACGAAATGAAAGACGGTCCGCACACCTGTGGGACCAGATAGCCCGATCCGATCGGCCCTTTCCGCAGGCTCTGCAGGATGACACCGATCCCGCCCCCAACCATGGACATGCTCACCGCGAACATGACATGCTCCCGGGGTGCATTGATGCTCTGCATGATCAACACCGGGAAGACGAGGGAAATCGCATAAATCGAGATGTGCTGGAGCCCCTGGAGACAACCGATCCATGCAGGCGGTTTTTCCCCTACCCAGTAGACAATCCCGTCCGGCCTTCTCATGGTTCAGTCTTCCTTCAATGAATGAACCGCCGATTCCAGGTCGGTGGCCACCGTAAAGAACTGGGTAAACCCGGCCAGGTCGAATACCTCCCGGACCATGGGCTGCAGACCGGCCAGCGCAACGCGGGTGCTGTCTTCCCGGGCCTGCTTGGCCGCCTGCAGGAATACCCGGAGACCCGAACTGCTGACATAACTCAGTTCAGCCAGGTTGAAAATCGTGTCCATGCCATGCGTCTTCATCATCGGAAGTACTTTTTCTTCAAACTGCGGTGCGGAAACGGCATCCAGTTTCCCCGCCACCACAACCTGCAGGAAACCGTCCGCGGGTATACATGCTACGTGCATTGATCTCCTCCATCACCTTAACTCTTTGAAAAGTACGTCCAGTTTATCATTTGTTCAGGAAGATGTCAGCGGTCGCCGCCGCATGACGCAATCCACTCCATACGACGGGGCCATCATGGGGGATATGGCCGTCTGTTCCGACGACATTACCATGCTGATGGTCTGATGGATGGGCCCCTCCCGCGACTGAGAACTGCATCCATGAAGTATGCAAATGAAGCGGAACCACTGAATCCTCCAACTGACACCCGTTCATTTTGAATCCTGCACATCAACGAGCACAAAAAAACCGGCGGGAATGCCGCCGGTCGGTGCTGCTGCAACGTCATGATCTACTGGATGATCAATGGCGCTTTGATTTGCCGGGTGATACCGGCAACGGATACCGTTCCGTTGATCACATAGGTGCCGGCCAGCGGCACCGGGTTCATCCGGGCCTGGTAACGGGTTTTCTGCCGGTTGTCCGCCGGAATTTTAATGGTCTTTGATGTAAACAGTACCTTCCCGTCCCGGCTGATGGCAAATGAAAAGTCCACGTCCACGATCTTGTCTTCAGTGGGCACGTCCGCTTCAAAGCTCAGGTTGATCCTGAATGCCTGGCCCACGGAAACGGTTCCCGGTGTGGTATCCAGGGTATGCAGGACCAACCCGGCCGGCCGGCTTTCCACCTCAACGGCTGTCGGGGTTTTGCCGGTTTCGATGTAGACCGTGGCCACTGCCAGTTCCTCCTGGTAGAACGCCCGGGTGGGTGAACTTTCCGGTGTCCGCTCAACCGTACCGCTCCGGATCGCCAGGATGTCCGGTTCCGCCTGGTGGGCCTTTTGAAAATATGACAGGGCTTCCCGCTGGTTGCCCATGGCGTGATGGAAATAGCCCAGGTGGAAGTTCCGGTTGGGGCCCGGTTCATCCGATCCCGCCATCAACAGTGACAGGGCCTTTTCCCGGTTGCCCAGCAACCAATGATCCAGTGCCTGGGAGGTCCGGGCCCCGCTGTTGTCGGGATCCAGTGCCAGCACCTTCCGGTTGATTTCCAGGTCTTTTTCATACTGGCCGGTGAAAAACGCCACAACACTCATCATTCTCAATGCTTCCGCGGACTTGTCATTGATTTCATGGGCCTTTTCAAAACTGTCGGCCGCCAGTTTCCACTGGTTCAGCTCCATCAGGATGTATCCCTTGAGCAGATAGTGCCGGTCAAAGGGCTGGGGGCGCACCTGGATGGCCTTGTTCACATCCTGCAGCGCAGGCTGATAATCACCTTTGAAGAAACACACTTCCGCCCGGTTCCAATACAGGCTTGCTTTCGCATACGATTCCACACCGGAAAAGCCCATCTTTTCGTTGTAGAGCGCAACCTGGCTCACCGTGTCGGGGATGGCAATGGCCTTGTTCAGGTCCAGCAACGCGGCCACATATTTCTCCATCTTCATCTGGCAACGGGCGCGCAAATACAGCGCGTCTCCCCGCTTGTCATTGCGCCAGATGGCATCGGTGAAGGAACGGATCGCCTGTTCAAAATCTTCCTTCAGGTAATAGGCCAGCCCCTCCAGGAAGGACACGTAGTCCTGGCTCAATTTCAGTTTCTTCAGTTTTGCGCACCGGGAGAGGGCCTTGTCATATTCCCCTTCCCGCAGACTCTTGTAAACAGGGGACGTGTAGAACGCCTTCATCCCGTCTCCGGCCCGTGCATCCACAGCCAGCATGTTCAACAGCAGCATGACAATCAGCAAACCAGCTCCGCTCCAACGTGCCATCGAAATCCGCCGCGGTCGTCTCATCCCCACTCCTTTCAACAACGTGATCATCCTGACTATTTCCGTTTCACGAACAGCTCGGCACAATTGAAATAATGCTGCATGGATCCGGAGTATGTGCTGTTGTATTCCTTCTCCCGACCATTGTATGTGACAAAGTTCGTCCGTTCCTGTTCGGTCATGTTATTCAAGCCGATCTGAACAAACGGCGCCACAGCCGACTTGTCCACCCCGAAGGTCAGCAATTGTTCCGCATGTTGCATAACGATCTGGGAGATCATCCGGTGATTGTCCGTATACACCGTCTGCTGCAATTGCATCAGCACACCAATCTCATGACGAATCATCTCCAGGTATGCCTGGTGGTCCTGCAGCACTTCCCGCATGATGTCCGAATAGCATCCCAGCAGTCTGAAATAGTCCTTCTGCTGAGCGGCAATGGTCAACCGGTATGATTCAAAGATCTCCCTGGCCTCGCTGATCATATTCACCGCAGCTTCATACCGGTTCAGTTCGGCATGGGCGGCGGCAGCGTTTTGCAGACTTCTCGCATAGTATAAATGGGCCCGCATGATCCGATCCGGGTCATTCCGGTTTTCCCGCCGGGCCGTTTCATACCGCTGCCTGGCTTCGGACACTTTTGTCAGGTCACAGCCCTTCACAATGCGGGATTTGTAATCCGCTGGAATCTCGCCAACTTCAACATTCATTTTCAAATCCGGTACCCGGGACAGCCCCTCACAGGAGATGTGTAGTCGCCGGGTCCCTGTCCTGGCAGTGGCATACAGGACACACTCGAACATCTGCGTGGACGGATTGTAATAATGGGCATAGTGGGTTCTGTCATCCAGGCGAATGACCAGGTATGCCCGCTTTTCCACCACCGTTTCGGGCGGCACATGCTTCAACTTTACCCGTACGTGCCAGTACCTGTCGTGAAATCCATACCGGTTCTCCACATGCTGCTGCGGATACACCATCTGCAGCGCAGGGTCGCCGGCATCCTGTGGCGGCTGAACGGGACGCTCCGCCGCGGACGGTGTCTGCCTGTTCTCCAACTCTTCGCCCAGTAGCGAAATACCGGTCTCAACTATTGACGGTGGTTCCCGGTCATCCACCTTTTCCCCACCGGCCATACTGAAGATAGAATCACTTTCATCCACCTTTTCTCCGCCCGCCATACTGAACAGGCTGTCTTCCGACGCCGATTCACCGGCTTCACCCGGTGCCAGCTCCAGCAACACCCGGGTACCCGCATCCACCACCGTTCCCGCTATCGGGTTCTGGGACTGCACAACATACGTCTCTTCGTTCTCCCCCGTGTCGTCACCGGACACCGACGCCAAGAGGTTCAATTGTTCAATCGCCCCGATGGCCTGTGTCCGGGACCGGCCCGTCACGTCAGGCACCCGCGCGCGAATGGTCAGATCGAACCAGGCGCTGCCCCCGTCAAACTTCATCAGGATAGTGGCTTTCCCGGCCTTGCTCACCGAGCCCCGTACCGGGTTGCCGGACCGTTCCAGCACCAGGTTGTCCTCCATGGTGGAAAACCAGGTGATGGCCCCTGATGCCGGATAGGCTTTCCCCTGGCCATCCACTGCCGTGAACATGCTGCTTTCACCGGCAATCAATACGGACGGACCGGAAACAAATAGACCGCCATCATAGCCCGCCAACGGTTCACTGGTTGTAGACGTGTCCACTTCGGATGCATCCACGGGCGGTTCCATCGTCACCGGCCCTCCGTCAACAGGCACGGCCACATCAACACCAGAAGAAGCCGGGGCCGCGTAAGCATCATAGCTTCTGAACGATACACGGGTGCCCGGTGACAGGGTTATCCCGGTTGCAACGGACTGCCAGATCACCAGGTTTTCACCGTCCGCGTCCGGCGGTGCTCCCGCACTGACCCGCTCCGGGACCAGACCCAGTTGTTCCAGCATGTCAGTTGCCTGGGAGGCAGTCTTACCCATCAGTTCGGGCATGGTGATCACGGATTTCTCCAGCCGGATGCTGGTCCATTGGTTGCATGGGCCATCCAATGGCCAGTCTTTCTCATAATCCATGAAATCGTCGCTCGACACCCGGACCGTGGCCTTTCGGTGTCCGCCGGCCGGGCTCAGGTCGAGCACCAGGGAAAACCAGCCGCCGGACTCACTGGTTGCCATGTTAATACCGGCTGCCGAGTGAACCGACACCGGGATACCGGCAAGACCGGCTCCCGAGCCGCCCGCCGCCACCACCCGGCCCTTGACCAGAATGGCGTTTTCCAGCTGGTTGACGATCCTGTCGATCCGCTTTGTGTAGATGGGATCAAAGATGTAGGTCGCGATGAATGTCTTCAGGGGAAGCTTCGCCAGTTTGATCCGGCGCAGGGACAAAATGTCCATCACACATTCACCATCACCATACAGCGTGTCATATTGTTCCCGCGCGGTTTGTTCCGCTGCTGCCAGCGTGACGGCATCCACATCACAACCGGCCAGCAGGGTATCCAGCGTCGGACGCGCGCCAAAGGCTTCGTACAATCCGTCAAACACGGTCTGCAAACCGGCCACCCCGCACCGGATTTCCCGCCAGTGGCCGTCCCGCCAGACAAATGCGCGCCCACCCTGGTCTTCCCAGAATTCCGCTTCTTCACTGCTGGACCCGGGACGGTTATACTTGATTTTGTTGTACCGATAAGCGGTTACCCCGGGAAACTGCTGCAGGAAGAATTGATGTTTGTCCGAAGTACCGGGAATGCCCTCCCCGATGCCGTTCCCGGCCCGTTTCTGGATTTTTTCTTCCACACGTTTCAAAGCGTTGGCATATGCGGTTGTTGCCTGCTGGTAAAACGCGATCATTTCACGGATGGGTTTCGAGACCACCCCGCCTGACGGATCCACTTTTTCCACCAGCCGGTTGAGATCCTCCAGTGCATTGCCGATCTGTTCCAGGCTCCGCATGGGGTTGTTCCGGTCCGGTCTGTACCGGTCCATGAAGGCCTTTGCCTGATCGTATTGACCCCTGCCAGCAACAACTTCACCGATACCGTCGTCGATTGCGGAAAGGGCGTCCAATGTGCCCTGGATCTTGGAGCGGAACCCCGCCCGGTCAATCCGGTTGATCAGGTCGAGGATTTTCGGATACTTATGGTTGCCGAAGGTATCCACCACCCATTCATACCGGCTTTGTACCTGCTCCAGTTCGCCCTTTGTCTCCTTGATGGTGGCATCCAGCGCATTGGCAACCTCAACAAGATTGGCTTCGTCTTCCGCAGACAATTCCACGGGCACGGACGCAAAGCCGGTGAAGAAACTCCCCGAGAAGCCGAACACGAGAATGAAAAGGAGAATCAACAAGCGCCCCGCACAACTGGAACGGCCTGCATCGCAGGCTTCGATCGATTTGTCGTGAGATATCATAAACCCCTCAAGATCTGTTATGGCAAATAACCGGACCCGCATTCGTTCAAATAACCATACAGAACCCACAAAGGTAAAGTCAATTTAATCACGGCATTCCGCGAAAATTCCCGGCGAAAACAGGCAAAAAAAAAGACCGGCGAAAGGGGGTAGGGGGCCGCCGGTCAATGGCCGGGGTGACGCTGCCGCCACCCCGGCTGAAAAGAAAGCCCGTTATTCCATGATGGAGGTCTCATGCATGGGCAATGCACACATGTACGTAAATCCGTCGTCACCGGCTGCCGTCACCCCGATAATGGGCGCCGAAGCCGTGATCCGGATGTAACAGGTGTTATCAATGGTCTGCTCCGGGAACAGTTCGTCGACCACGGCCTTGGCCCGGCTGAACGGGTTCACGGTCCAGGTGGCCTGGTCCAGTTCAATTCCGTCACCGTCCACCAGTGCCACGGTCACTTCGGCAGCCGTTTCCTGGGGATTGGTCAGGGCAATACCGGTCCACTGGCCCTCCCCGGCCAGCATCAGCGGCAGGATAAAGTCCGTGGCCGGGTCCGCGTCCATGGAAAACCCGCAGATCCCCGCATGATGGGTGCCGTACAGTTCCACTGCGACGATCCCACCACCCGAACTTTCTATCCGTGCCCATCCGGCTTCCCCCGCCACGTCGGAAAACAGCTCGGACAGGGTGCCCTTGATCTTGGTGCGGCCCGGAATGTCCAACGTATCCGTCAGCAACAATTCACCAGTGTCAGAATAGAAATGAAACGTGAGCAGCTGTGCGGTGATATCCGGATTCAGCAGGGCAAAGCCCGTCCAGAACGTCGCAGTACTGGTGGGGATGTGCGGCACATGGATATCGGCGGACGGTGCCTGCACCAGTTCCACCGCACCGCCGTCACCGTTTTCCTTGATGAACACTTCAAATCCGGACAGGACGTCGCTCCGGGGTGGTGTAAAGAACGGCGACAGGCCCACGGTGCCCCAGGCATCGGCGGTTTCCGGGGACGCCGGCAACAGTTCTTCCAGCGATATGGCGGTTCCGAAAGCCGGTGTCATGGACATGCTGGCGGTCCCGACCGAGATCACCGTTTCCAACCGGTCCACGTTGGACAGGTAGGCAAAGGTGTTCCAGTATCCGGTGGATTCGGCCACGTGGGGGACCAGCAGGGTGTCCGACAGCGCCACGTCCAGGTAGCTGGAAAACCCCACCGCGTCGGATTCACAGACCGCGTGCAGACAGGTATCCGCCTGCTGGTCAATCCGGTAGTATCGCTGTTGTCCGTCACCAAAACCGGCCGGATCCAGCTTGATCTTGCCCTGGACCGGTACACTCACCACGGTATCATCCAGCACAAAGCCGTTTTCATCCTTGGATGTGAATGCCAGGTCCAATGGAACACCGGAACAGTTGACCAGGTAGGTATTCACTTCCCCGTTCAACGCGGACAGGTCCGGTACCACCTGTTCCATATCCGCAGCGCAGGGGATGTACAGCGCATTGTCGTCCAGGTCGCCCTGGATGGCCACCGGGGTACAGGTGTCCGTAATTTCGCCGGACAGGTCGGTGATACGGATCCGGCAACCGGAAGACGGCGTATGGGGCACATGCCATAAATAATAACCGTCATTGGCTGTTGACGGCGCAATCACATGCCACCCGGTGCTCTCACAGGTAGCATATTCGATCCGAACCTGGTCCACTTCGCCGGTGGAGGACCAGCGGATGGGTTGGGAATGACCCGGTGTCAACACCTGGTTGGGGGATGGCATCGTGATCGTCAGGGTACCGGTTTCCCCTTGACCGCCCGGTCCGTCCCAGCCGGCAATCCGGGCCATCATCCACCAGAATGCCCGGCCCTTCATCACGCAGTTGAGCTGCTGCGAATGGGCACAGCTGCCGCACTGGCTGGCAGTCTGGGTCAGTTCATGCCCGGGATTGGCCGTAATCCACTCCGCCGCCCAGTTCCCGTCGCCCCAGGGATTGTGGTCCCCGTTGGTGTCATATTCACAGCCATCAGTGGCATACAGTTCGTTGTAATTGATGGTGCCGTCCGGATCATAGCTTTCAATGTCCGCGAAATCGAACAGGATCTTGTCATGGTCCCGGCAATAGGCCCGGATCCGTTCATTCATCTGGTGCAGGTTGCCGGACAGACCCGATCCGTCCAGGTGGCCGGTCATGTAGATAAACGTCACACCGGGATAAGCGCTTTCCAGTGCATCCATGGCGTTCAGGTAGGTGTCGATGCCGGTGGGGGTATTGTCACTGACCCCCCCGCACCAGGACCAGATCACCACGTTCCGATCATTGGAAGCGTTGTCCAGCATGGTAATGGTGGCGTCCCGCCAGCCCAGGTAACCGTTGTGGCCCAGGTCGGAAGCCCCGCCCGCGTTTCCCCAGTAGTCATTGAGAAATACACCCGGGTTGAGCCCCCAGCTGGTGTAATCATAGTAGTACGGGTCCCCGGGGTTCCCCCGGAAAGAAGCAATGCCCGTGACCAGCTGGCTCCCATGGGAAGTATGGCCATACCCGATACGCAGATTGGACTTTGCGGTATCCACCCAGCTCTGGGGCACCTGGGACAGATCCGTGCAGGTGTGGTCAATGATAATTTCCTGTGCACCGGCACTGAAGCAGGTAATGACCACTGCCATGAACAGCAACACATTTAATTTCTTCATGATGTCCCCCGACATTGAACCGACAGTTGCTGCAACAGAAAACACAACCGCCGGTCCACCCGTCCGGCCCGTTTCGGGGAAGGCCGGAACCACCGATCCGCTTCGATCGACAATACTTGGTTTCGCCTGCAGCCCGCTCCGCACATTACATGTAAATACATAATATGCCGACAGGGGAATATTGCCGTATCAAAATCGCGTTTTGTGAGTCGGGTCACGGGACAGAATCAAAAATACGCAAAAAACGGGTCGCCAGGACGACCCGTTTCACTCCCGTTTCCAGGCGTGATGTTTATTGCTGTTCAGCGATCTGCTTCAGCATATCGACAGCATTCTGGTTCTCGGGGTTCAGTTCCAGGGATTTCCGGTAGTCATTCGCGGCCTTTTCCGTGTCCCCCAGCTTCATGTGCACCTCGGCCAGGGAATCCCAGGTGTTAAACGCCTCCGGGAACAGGCGGGTATTCAATGCAAAGACCTCTGCTGCCCTGTCCAGGCTGCCCGCCTGCATCAGCTGGTAACCGGCCGCGTTGATGTTTCCTTCCAGCCGGTATGCACTGCGCCGGTCCGCGTTCAGGGCCGCCAGCGCGGATTCCGCTTCGTTCCGATTTCCGTCAAAAAAGTCGGCCAACGCCATCATAATCCGTACCCGAATGTCCCCACTGTCTTTCACCAGATTCAGCAACTGGTTCGCTCGCTGTTGATTGTTTTTAACCAGTGCAATCAGCACACCGCCCGCCACTTCGCCCGCGTCCGCCAGTCCAGCAAAGGTTCTGTTTTCGTCCATCATCGGATAGAGCGTGGTCTCCCCGTCTTCCACAAAATATGTACCGTCCTTCTGCGGGTAAAGCTGGAACACACCCCGGAACGGATGATCCAGCCACAATGCACCGTCCTTCACGGTCAGCTGCAGCGTCCCCTGCGCCGGCATGCCCAGCGGGGTTGCCGGGAACGGCCATTCGCCGACAATACCAGCAGCCGGTTCGGTTGCCGCCGCAATTCGCTTGTCCACGGGCATGGGTGCCAGCGGAACCAGCTCAGGTTCTGCTACCGGTTCCCCGGTCCGGGCATCCAGGATTTCCTTGATCAGGCCCATCATCAGGGCCGTGGGGGTCCCTTCCCCTTCATAAGTGTTGGCGCGGTTCACAATGACCATGTCGATTACCGGTAAGGCGGCAATGGCCTGGTTCCCCACGCCCAGCGCGGTCACCAGTCCATATTTTTCAAATTCCGGCTGACGGGCCACCCACCATAACATGCCGTAACCAAACACCTCCCGGTCATCCGAGTACAAGGCGGTGCTGCGGCGTACCCAGTGATGGGACAGGATCCGCTGATTCCCCCACATACCGTCCCGGGCAAACACCAGGCCGAACCGGGCCGCGTCCCGTGCAGACATGCGGAAGGGATAGGCCGGGTACCGGCTCTTATCCGCTTCCAGGTGATAGTAGCCGTCCGAAACCCGCCAGTCTTCCATCTGAAGGGGCTGGCCGAAATAGTGGTCAAACGCTTCGAACACCTTGTCCCCGGTTTCCTGCTCCAGGATGAAAGCCAGGGTGTTGAAGTCCCAGTTGTTATATGCAAAATAGCGCCCCGGACCCTTGCTGCCACGGGGTGCGGAATCGGTTCGTCCGGCATAGGCCGCCGGATGGAATACCCCGGACCGGGCCTTCAGCAGGTCCAGGATCCGGGCCTCTCGTTCACTGGGCAGCAGGGGGTCGGGATGATCATCAATGCCCAAGTCTGCCAGGGTCTTGTTTAAGTCAATCTTTCGCTGGTCCCAGTAGATCCCATACAGGGCAGACATGAAACTCTTGCGCACCGAATGGCACATGAACCGCCGTTCCACGTCACCCCAGGCCGCCACAACGGCCCCGTCCACCACCACCATGAACGCCGATGACGGGATGGATTCCCAGGTTTCCTTTGCCTTTGCCAGTTTTGCCGCGTTAAAACCGGCCTGGGACACGTCGGTATAGCGCATCCAGTGTTCACCGGGTACCCGGTCACCGGCCAGCGAAGCAAGCGTCACGCAGAACGCAATCAAAAGCATGAAGATTCGTCTCATATGACCCTCCTGTATTGGGATCCAAGAAAGGTTACGCATGTTCAGGATTCGGTGTTTCTGTATGCTTGACAGCACGTGCACTTTTTCATATTGTACAGCCATACCAAATTGAACATGAAACAAGGAGTGCAACAGATGAAGCCTTATGTTTCCGTATTGATAATGGTGTTGGTCTGGTCTTCTGGAAACTGCGCGAACACAAAGACCGGGAACGAACTGTTGCCACCCTTGTCATTGGAAACAGCGGATATGACGGTTGAACTGGCGCAGGTCACGGTGCAGTCCCTGCCTTCCGGCAAGATCCAGACCCTGGTCCCCGTTCGTAAGGCCAACCAGACAAGGGTCTATGTTTTTCGGGAACACAAGCTGAAAACTGTCCTGACCTACCCGTTTAACCTGGAATTCATCGGCACCCCATCCGACCTGTCCCGGCTGCTGTTCACGGAACCCGGAACAGATCCGCTGACGGGTAAACCCGATGTCAGCTATCGAATCACCAAAGGAAACCAGCCCGGAAACTCCCGGCTGATGCGCCAATTAACGGCCGGTGAAACACGATGGTTTGCGCCGTCCATACCAGACAGCAGGCTGCTCACCTGGGCCATCCTTGAAACAGGCAAGGGCATCACCGAGATTGGCATCACCGGAGATGATGAAAAGAAACAGAATGTCACATTCCGGTTCGGTGAACGATCTTCCCACTGTGCATGCTACCTGGTCAATGACAGGACCGGGGAACTGACCCTTTCAATGGCCAATGGCACGCTGCTCCAGCAAGGATTGGCCAGCAAGAAAACCAGGTGGGGACTGGAACCCGAACAGATCGGCCATAAAATCCTTGCCCTCTATCCACTGGGCAATGACAGCATTCTCTGTGATCATGGGGACGGCAACCTGACGCAGATAGACGTCTTGAAGGGTACCATCACGAATCGTTTCAACCTGAACGCCATCCGGAAGCAGGCCGGCACCGGTGAACTTTGCCTGTCTCCAGAACTGATGAACATCACTGGTCAGTTCATCATCGAGGAACACGGGGATTCGCTGGTCATCTATCACCGGCTGGAGCAGGACAAACTTGTCCGTCTTGGACAACATGCGCAACCAGTGGGCATCTCACGGCGACATATTCCCGTGATTGACAAGAATGGGCAATTGAGAATTTTCTGTGCATCCATGGAAGCCGGAAAGCTGCTTATGGAAGAATGCCCATTGGAATAGAAAAACAACTGGCACCTGGCCGGTGCTCATCCATCGGCGGCTTCAACACCCTCCCCGTCAATGGTACTTTGGTTGTTTTCCGTCAATTGATGAAACTGCCATTCGCACAATTGCTTGAGCCGGTTCATGACATTGGCGGTCACCCGGTTGTGGACGGCTTCCCAGCTGCGGTTGATGATGCGCTTCCGGGACCAGTCTTCCCGGCCATAGAAGTTGAAGCCCACGAACACGAACAGCTGGGCAGCTTCTATCTCCCCTTCATTCGCGATCGGGGAGCGCACATACATGGAAAACACACCCATGGGATAGCCGCCGCTGCAGTCGAACAACAGGTATCGGGCATTGTCAAATCCGTCCGGCAGCGGGACTTCCTGGATACGGCGGGCGGTCAGGTTGAACAACGGGATATAGTTGAACCCGAACGGACCGGACTGCCGGCCGAATGGATAACGGCGCCAGCCGAACGGGAACAGGCGAATGTTTTCCAGCCCCCCGTTGATCCGGTCAATTTCCGCCAGGTGATTGGGCCAGTACAGCACATCCCGGTCCCATTTCAATAACTCTTCAAATACATATTTGACAGGCGCATCAATGCCGATCCGGTGCACATTGAGGATGACGTACCGGTCCAAATCAATGTCCAGTCGCTGCATGATCCGCTGGCTGTAAGCTTTCCGTGCTGCCGCTGACTCCCACTTTACCAGCGTGGGGATCTCCGGTCTGTGCCACACATAGTGGCGGAAATCGGAAAACCAACTTGCGCTTGCAACGGGAGGACCATTTACTACGTCATTGTTCATACATGTATTCTACATCGCTGCGGCATCATCGATACCGGTAAACAATAAAAAGGGCCGCGCAGGCGGCCCTGTGGACATGATCTTGCTTCCCCTCGGTCGGTTCAATTGAACCGGTTATTCAATCGCATACGGACCACGATTCAGAAATTCAATGAACGGTCTGCGACCGTGCCGGTTTCTGTAGACATAAGGATAGTCTTCGGCATAAGCTCCTTCTTCCATGTGCAGTCCCGTCCCGCCATAAATCAGGTCTCCGTTGTCCGGCACCACGATGGGGTCGATCAATGCCATGTTGATGGTAACGGTGGGTTCCCACATGATATAGCTGCCTGTCCATTCATACGCGTTGAAGGGAACAATTACCGTCCGGCAGTCCGGCATTCCCCGACTGGCCACGAACGCCAACGGCACACCGCTGGGAGCCTCCAGGATTTTCGTTCGGGCACCAAACTGACAGGTATGAAATGTGTTGACCAGCCAGGTCATATTCCGTGTGTTCAGGTCAATAGTGGCCAGCACCACCACACCGGGTGGCGGGCCGTAAAATCTCCCGGCAAAGTCCGCTTCGGTGAACTCGTTCACGGTGCTGTATTGAAACGATACATAGAGCGTGTTGCCATCCACATAGGTACCGGACTGGACCACAGACTGACCGGTGGCATCCAGGTATCCGAAGCCTTCCGGATCCATGTCCGGAAGTGTGTAAATCTTGCCCCCTCCAGACAGGGAGTTGGTGGGGTTATAATAAAGACTGACTTTGGTGTACGGGGTGTTTTCGTCTCCGGAACGATAGACCCGGAAGTAATAGAAGTATCCGTTATGGTAAAAAACATCTCCCAGGAGATTGTCGCTCTCAATTTCGCGGGAATCCAGAGTGGCTCCGGTATTCACGTTGATCAGATATCGCTTCACATGACCACTGTGCAGGCTCAGACACACCATCATGGTGTCCCCGTGAACAGCACCATGAATTCTTGTCTCAAGGATGGCACGCTTGTATGTCGCGAATCCCGGGGAATCGTCCAGCGCGGACTCCCAGAGAAAAGTGCCGGTATCCACATCCCATTCGCCGATGAAGTAGTCGTAATCATGTTCGCCCAGCAGGAAAACCCGGCCCGATTCCGTAAGTACCTGATGAATCCGATAATTGTTCAGTGTTGCAGTTGTTATGTAATCGCCAGTCAGGGCGTTGTAGACCACGGACCAGGTGTCGTCAAAAGACTCTCTTCCCCCATTGAATACAACGAGACGATTGTCCGGCAGCAATGCCTGCCCCCCCGGCATGAGATAGTTGGCCACGGAGCCCGTTACCGAATTCATTTCCCAGCCGGTGGTCGCCGGTTGCGCGATTGTGAACAGCAGGCGTTCATTCTCCATTCCGGATATCAGGACCCCGGCAAGGACCGGATCGTCGGTGTAGAAAATAACGGACGCGATGTCTTCAAAAGCAATACCGAATTCCGCATTAAAATAGTTGACCTTTTTCTCCCGGGGACCCATGGCGAAAGGCTCCACATTCAAGGTGGTACCATTCCGCAGGTTGATCCGTGCACTGACCTCGATTTCATCGTAGGAATGATTGCAGATCGCGAAACCGGACCAGGTGAGAATGTCGGTATAACCCGAGAGGGAAAACGTGGCGTTGTCGAGCAGTTGTGTAGGTGCATCAAATTCCGCCGTACCGCCACCGGTATCTTCTCTCGCCACATATCCGATCCGTACCCGAACCTGGCTGGAGAACATGCGTACGTGTCCCATGATGCCACCCAGCTCGCGCAACGAGATGGTCCGCGTTTCCCGTGGATCCAGGTTATCTTCCAGATCATATACCCTCTCGGTATCATCGTACAGACTGAGGAAGAAATGCGCCTGTTCCGTTGTGGAATGGTTGTCCAGGATCAGATAGGTTTCCCATGCACTGCTGCCGGCCACGTGAGGGATGTAGTAATAGGTGCCGTTGCCCATGGCAAGTGATGTGCTTACCAGCACAATTACAAGAACCAGGATTCGCTTCATACATGCCTCCCCAGAATCAAGAATGTTCCGTTTATTTGTGAATCTGTTCTCATTATGTGGAATTGCGTTGGCCTGTGTCAAGAAAACACACAGGTGATTGACGGGATAGTGTCCCTTGTCACGGAACTGCGACTTGAAAAATCTGGGAAAACAGGACGTGTATGAACAGGGGCGTTTGGAAACGTCCAACGACTTGACATTCTGCAACAATCGGTCTACCTTTTCTGCATCGTTGGGACAATCGAGGGAAATTCAACCGGTCATCGAGAACCGGTTTGCCCGGGAGGCATATATGCGTAATCTGGTCGTCTGCTGTGATGGAACCTGGAACACACCGGACCAGGAAAAGGGCGGCATTCCCACACCCACCAACGTGGTCCGTCTGTTCAACTGCCTGGCCGACACGGATGAACATGACATCCATCAACACCGCTATTATCATCCCGGCGTGGGCACCGAGGGAAACTGGTGGGAAAAACTGGCCGGCGGCATGGTGGGCGTGGGACTGAGCCGGAATATCAAGAGTGCCTACAAGTGGCTTGCGGACAACTGGCAGGACGGCGACCGCATTTTCCTGTTCGGTTTCAGCCGCGGTGCGTACACCGTTCGTTCGCTGGCCGGGATGATCTGCAAGATCGGATTGCTGAAACTGGCAGGGGTCCCGTACAAGGAGGCCTGGAAACGGGTGGACGCCGCCTATGACAAGGGATACCGACGGAAACGGGAGAACTGGTCCAAAGACTGGCCATTGTCAATTCCGCCCCAGCCGGATGATCCGGACGTACCGGACGTAATTCATTTCCTGGGGGTATGGGACACCGTGGGCGCCCTGGGTATTCCGGACAACATGGCCATCCTCAACCTGCTGGACAACCGGAAAAAGTATGCCTTCCATGACACGAAACTGCACAACTGCGTCAAGCATGCTCGCCATGCCGTTGCACTGGATGAAAAGCGAGCCAGTTTTGCGCCCACCCTCTGGACAGAAGTGGACAACCGGCCGGACGTGAAACAGATCTGGTTTCCGGGGGTTCACAGTGACGTGGGTGGCGGCTATGCGGAAATCCAATTGTCCAATGGTGCATTGAACTGGATGATCGCCGAAGCTTCGGACCAGGGTCTGCGGTTCCGGTCGGACATGGCATCCCAGATTACCGGCAGCCCCAAGGGCGTGCTTCATGACTCGGTCAGCGGGATATTCAAGCATCTCCGTACCCAGCCCCGGAATGTGCCGTTGATTGATCCGTCCAATGCCGCGCAATTGCATACCTCCACGTTGAGCCGTCAGCAACATCCGCCCATTGAGCAGGCACCATACCGGCCCACGGAACGGCTTGTGAACGCCGGCGATTCCGTCACACGACATGTTTATGCCAGCCAACGGTGGAATGACACCGGAATATTCCTGGAACCGGGAAACTACCGGTTAACTGCAACCGGGGAATGGATTGACCGGCATATCGCCTGCGGACCGGACGGTGCATCAGACCGGAAATTTCACCTGGAGGAAATCGCCCACCTGGCCGGTTCGTTGTGGGGCAAGTTTGAAGGGCTCTACCGGAAGCTTACCAACAATGACCAGGCGGACTTCGCCGGTACCAAGCGGGTGGAAAAGGCCCCGTGGTTCTGCCTGATCGGCATGATCGCCAACGGCGGAAATCCGGGACCGGATGGAACCCCGGCAGAACCCCAGGTATGCTGCATCGGGAAGGCCTGTGATCTGGCAGTGGAAAAGCCGGGCTATTTGTATGCGTTTGCCAATGACGCGTGGAACATCTATCACAACAACCATGGCAGCGTGAAACTGACGGTCAGCCGGGTCTAGACTGACCGCCAGTTCATTTCTTTGTCATTCGTCCCGGATACTGTCCACCGGGTTTGCGGATGCTGCAATCCAGGATTGACCGGCAACCGTGATCATGGCCAATATTGCCGCCAGCAGGGCGGAAGCCAGGAACACGGACAGGCCCACCTCTACCCGGTAGGTAAACCGTTCCAGCATCCGACCCACCAGGTAGTATCCAACAGGCCAGGCGATCACGTTCCCCACCAGCACCCAGAACAGGAACCGGCGGGAAAACCGGACCACCACACTGGCTGCCGATGCGCCCAGTGTTTTCCGGATACCGATTTCCCGTGCCTTTCGCTGGGTGGTAAACGAAATCAGGCCGAACAGACCCAGGCAGGACACGCCCAGTGCAAACAGGGTGAATATCTGCAGAATCCGAAGCACCCGGTATTCTTTCCGGTACAGCTGGTCATAGGATTCATCCATGAAATGATATTCAAAGGGACTGTCCGGGTTAAACGTCTGCCAGACACCGCGAACATGGTCCAGCACCGCGTCCACCTGACCCGGGTTGAACCGGATCAGCACAGCCGCACTGGTCTTGGAGCTGGCCCAGTCTTCCTGGATCATGAAAATATGCGGATTCACTTTCTCGTGCAATGACCGGACATACGCATCCTTCAATACACCCACAATGGTCACCTGGGTGTCGCCCAGCATGAACCATTTGCCAACCGGCTCTGTCATCCCCATCTGGCGCACCAGTTCTTCGTTAACCAGTACACCCGTTTCATCCAGCGACGGGTCCAGGCCGCGTCCGGCAACCAGCTCCATGCCGGTGGTCTTCAACATGTCGGTGTCACTCCAGTTGAACGCAATGTCAATGGTATCTTTCATCGCATCAGTACGCCCTTCCCACTGACCGGTGGTGGTACGCCACATGGTTTCGGTAAACAGGTAGCGCAACGGTGAAACCGACTGGATGTGAGGCGAGGTCAGCAGCTCCTGCTTCACCGTGGCCATGCGGGGGCCGATATTGCCGGAAACCGGTATGGTCAGCACATTCTCTTTCACGAATCCTAAATCCCGTTTCTGGATATAGCGGATCTGCATGTAGCCCGCCAGCGTGACAATGGTCAACAGGATGGACAGGGTAAACTGGAGGATCACCAGTGCACCGCGGAAACCCAGCCTGCCCTGCCGGGAACCAGACACATACCGGAAAATCTGGACGGGTTTGAAAGAAGACAACACCATGGCCGGATACACACCGGCCAGCCCACCGCAGATCACCACCAATGACACGAGGGAGCCGGCAAGGAATGGATCGGAATAGTCCAGGGTCAGATCCTTGGCCGCCACATGGTTGAACAGGGGCAAGGCCAGTTCCGCCAGCAGAATGGCAATCAGGCAGGCCAGGACGGCATGGAACATGGATTCACTGAAAAACTGCTTCATCAATTCCGGCCGGGTCGCTCCCACTGTTTTCCGGAATCCGACTTCCTTGATCCGTAAGTCGGACCGGGCCGTTGACAGGTTGATGAAGTTCACACAGGCAATGAGCAGGACAAAGAGTGCGATGATGCTGAAAATCCAGATGTTCCGTTTGTCCCCCAGCCGGAAGCACACCCGTTGATAGGGCCTGGGATCCAGGTGGATGTCCATCAGCGGCTGCAACCGGAACCGGGCCCCTTCTTTTACCTGGTTGGACCCATTTTCCTGTGCAATCGCGGTGGCTTCCCGTGCGATCTCATCCAGGTTTGCACCCGGCTTGACCTTGATGTAGGTGGTATAGTTGAATTCACTCCAGCTTTCCACCCGGTGGGTGGCGGGGAACTCCGGCATATGCTCGGTGGCCGTCACATAGTCAAATTTCAGGTGGGAATGGGCCGGGATGTCCCGAACCACACCGCATACATTCAATCGCTGACCGTTGATCTCCAGGTATTGGCCCAGTGGATCCGCCTGCCCGAAATATTTGCGGCCAAAGGACTCGGTGATCACAATCTGGAATGGTGTTTTGAAAATATCATCCACGGACCCGCGAACAAACGGAAAACTGAAAATCCGGAACAGGTCCGGATCCGCGGAGAGACCACCGGTTTCATAGAAGGCCCGGTCCCCCTGCCGGACCACCGAACGAAAATGCTCGACGATCCGGGTCACATGTTCCACCGCCGGCAGTTTCTCGGGAATCCGCGGCCCCAGGGCGCCCGGCGTGATTTCCACCCCTTCCCAGTTCCACTTTTGCCAGTCCGAAACGATGCGATAGATCCGGTCACCATCCCGGTTGAACCGGTCAAAGGACATCTCATCCCGGATCCACAGGGTGATCAGCAGGCAGCCGGCCATACCCACGGCCAGGCCCAGTATATTGATGGTTGAATAGACCTTCTGCTTCTTCATGTTGCGGAAGGCGATTTTCAAATAGTTGAAAAACATATCGGCACTCCAGTTCAGGTATGCCGTGATCAGGGGAAATATGGATCGAAAGACTTCCTTCCAGTACCATCGCCTGGCCGACACAGGACCATCAGCAGCAGCCCGCCGTTGAAACTCCTCCGCCATGTCACCCAGGTATGCATCCATTTCCACCGTGCACGCAAACAACCGCAGCAGGGACTCGCCCAGCCCCGGTGGACGTGCCTGTTTTCCTGTCAACGTCACACCTTCATTTGAAAGACTGTTCGCTCATGTTGCCCCAGAGCGCCTGATGCAATTCCCATGCGGCCTTCAGGGCCTGCAGCCCCCTTGGTGTCAGGGAATAGAACATTTTTCGACGGCCGCCACGCTCCGGTGTCGGCTCCCCGGCCTCTTTCAGGACATATTCTTTCCGGACCAACTGGTCCAACGCACTGTAGAGGGTTCCGTACGTGTAGGCCTTGTCGGCCATGCTGGAGACGGCTTCACGGATCGCGACGCCGTAAGCCTGGTCTCCCAGCTGCCGGATGGCCAGCAGCAACATCGTTTCGGATAAGGTGAGGAAATTTCCCATTTCTTGCCTCCTGGCGATTACTACGGTTTATCAGGAATAATAGTTTACAATATTTACTGATTTTCCGTATAAATTCCTGCGACGTCGCGGATGAAACTTTCCCCTCCGTATTGGTGTACCAGTTACATAGTACAGCAGAACAAGGGGGTCAACGATGAACACAAGTCCAATCCATTCAACGTCAAAGATCACACCAGTCCTGGTTGCCGGGCTGATGCTGGTTACCGCCACGGCATCATGGGCACTGGCACCGGCCGGACCCGATTTTGATGCCATCACATCCGCGATTGTGGATCATGCCACACAGATGTCCGCCATCGGTCCGCATCCGGTAGGAACGGCAGGCGAAACAAAGAGCGCAGAATATATCCGGCAGGCATTTCAGGCCGCGGGATTGATTACAACAGTGGAATCGTTCCGGTATCAGCGGTTTGTACTGGAAAAAATAGATTGCACCATCGGGGACACATCCATTCCTGTTCAACTGGTGGGACTGGACCCCTACGGC
>CAZDKZ010000029.1:0-26437 GCA_964506215.1 uncultured Holophagae bacterium | reverse complement strand
TTTTGTGCCCTGCCAGGCGGCTACCACCGCAGTGACTTGAGATTTGTGACCAGTGACCAGTAGGAACCACTTCCCGGACGGAACGTGTGGGTTGAAGGCTTGTGTCAGTTGAACTGGCTTTCCGGATCGAAACCGTCCGGAACGTCTGGCGAGGGATTTTTCTTTGTGGCAAGGCAGCTGCTTCCGCCGTGACTTGAAATTCGTGATTTGTGACTTGTGGGGGACCAATTCTCCGGCAATGCCTATCGACTGGCGAGGAGTTTTTTCACGTGGCAAGGCATCCGAGGATGAGCAAGCGGAGTGTACATGCCGGTACTCGAGCATTGCGAAGACGAGGTAACACCGCCACGTGGAAAAAGAACCGCCAGTACTTTGCAAAATGAAATGAGTTGGAGGCGAAAAAGGATGGGGTGGATGAGGGGACTTGAACCCCCGACCACTGGAGCCACAATCCAGTGCTCTGCCAACTGAGCTACATCCACCATAAAGATCGGTATGAAATGGCGCACCAGGGAGGACTCGAACCCCCGACCCACTGCTTAGAAGGCAGTTGCTCTATCCGCCTGAGCTACTGGTGCACGCGTTGCAGGGGGAATGGTCGGGGAGAGAGGATTTGAACCTCCGACCCCCTGCTCCCAAGGCAGGTGCGCTGCCAGACTGCGCCACTCCCCGAAGCGAAGGAGAGTGTAACACAGGCCCCTACCCCCGTCAACCGATTTTGCATTTCATATTAATCTATCTTTATGTATCGGTTAGCATGTCCGGAAATCTCTCAACCAGACACAAAACTTACCGGCGTTCCAGATTCCCTCCTGAAAAAATTGACACACGGAGAAAACACCACTATTGTAGGCATCGTCTGGTTCCGTATTTCCGTGAACGGGAGAATATATGAACAAAGCACTGACTATCATTATTCTGATAATCTCAAGTTCAATAGCAATCCCTGCAGATGCCAGCAATAGCGAGAAACACCTTGGGCCCGACACAGTGTTGAATTGGGGTGCAAAACTGATCACCTCATTCAGCAGCGCCAACGACCTGGATGACACGGTGCCCCACTATTCCAGTGATTCCGGGCATACGTCCCGACTCAGCCTGCGGGAATCCGAGATCTTCTTCTCCATCCGTCATCGGAATCTAACCGTTGAAACATCGGTCGACTTCATGGGGCCCGGTGCACAGATTGTTACTGCCGGTCTTATCCTTGAACTGGAAAAGTTCAATCTGTATATCGGCAAGTTTGAAAACCTGGTCGCCACAACGGAAAAGACACTCTTTTATGACGGCTATTTCACATCCGGGGGCATCCAGACCGGTGCCCGGGCAAACCAGAAACAGGTACAGCTCCAATATCTCCCGACAGACAACTGGACGTTCAGCATTGCCATCAATGATGAAAAAGCGGAGATCGGCGGGCTGGAACAGCGTCCGTTTGACCAGGACGGACCGGGAACCGAAGCATCCATCCGATGGGAAGGAAATAGCAACCAGCTGCGTCTCGCCGGTCACCTGGGCACCATGAAGCTGAACACAGGTGAAACCTTCCATCCCGCCTTGCTGTTGCTGGACGGGACGATTACATTGAATCCCAACTGGCGTCTCTATGCCTCGATATATGCCAAGCAGGCCGGTTCCCAGTTCATGCCTGCGGACACACTGCTGGATTATGTCCGGACACCCGAGGGGACAATCCGGGAAGTAAAGGGCAATGGATACCAGATTCAAGTGGTTCACACAGCGGGAAACGGGGAAATCTGGCTGGCTGCCGGTCGATACCGTGTCTGTGCCAGCTGCGTGGACAACCTGATGGCCACCGATCCCGCACATGTCCTGGTCCAGAACGACCGGATTTCTGCCGGTATCTGCTGGCCTCTGTCCGAAAACCAGCACCTGGGTGCGGAATACGCATGGTTCATCACGGAACACCTGTCCGACCATGTCCGGATACAGGATACCGGTTCCGCCTTCCTGTTGAAATGGTCATGGGAATTCTGAAACGCTGTGGCCGGTCTGCATACGAACAGGAACCACCCACGGAACCCCCGCACGACCCTGGAATACGCGGGCCATCACATTGCTGAAATACGTCTCACTGTGCTAACATATTGAGACGTTTCAGGAATCGGGAGGCCCCATGGATCTGAAGAAATTTGAAAAGGCCCTCCAGCATTTTCATCAGAAGAAATATGCTGAAGCCCATAAACTTTTCAGCAAATTGCTGGAAACGGCAGATGATGCCACTTTCCGTGAACGCTGCAGGGGCTATGTGGAGGCCTGCAGGCAACATACCGAAAAACCCGATCAGTCCGACCCGTTCGCCCGGGCTGTATTTCTGTCCAACCAGGGTGAACATCAACAGGCCGAGGAACTTCTCAAAAAAATGATCAAGGCAGACGGGGAAAACGATGCGTTGCTGTTTACGCTTTCCTGTATGTATGCCGGCATGGGAGAAGTCAACAAGGCTGTCGAAACCTTGCGGAAAGCCGTAAAACTCAATCCAGATAACCGGGTGTATGCCCTGAATCACCGTGATTTCGCGGAGTTAAAGGACACGATCACGGCACTGTAGGAAACGAAATGGATATACGCGTCCTGATCCTGGCAGCGGGTGAAGGCACCCGAATGCGGTCTCAACTGCCCAAGGTCTGTCATTCTGTGGCCGGTCTGCCCATTCTACACCGGGTCATTCACGCGATGCCCTGCCCCGTCACGTCCACCTATGTGATGCTGGGCCGCACATTTTCAGACCTTTCTCCCGATCTGGCGCAAGGTTTTCCCGGCATCCACTGCATGGAACAGAAAGAACGGCTGGGCACGGGCCACGCGGTCCAATGTGCGATGGAACAGGGTCTTCCGACCAACGGTTACCTTCTTGTCGTGCCCGGAGACCTGCCCCTGCTGCGTCAATCTTCCGTTCAACCGTTGGTTGATGCCGTAACCCTGCATGAGCCGGATGCGGTTGTGCTGGCCTTTGAACCGGACAATCCAACCGGATACGGCCGGATTCTCACGGAAAATGGTGCTTTCACGGGAATTGTGGAAGAGCGGGATGCTTCCCCTGATCAACGGTTAATCCGCTCAGTCAATACCGGCATCTATCTGTTCAATATGAACCGCTTGCCCGCATACCTGGACCGACTGAACAACGAAAACGCCCAGGGCGAGTACTACCTGACCGATATTCCGGGCATGATGGCGGATGATGGAAATAACATCGCCGTTGTCCATGCACCGGACCCGATTGATTTTCTCGGTGTCAATACCCGCGTCCAACTGGCCGAAGCAGACAGCATTGCCATCCACCGCAAACATCAGGAATTGATGTTGTCCGGTGTCACCCTGTTGAATCCCGCATCCATCCGTATCGAGGAATCTGTCTCCATCGGTCCGGACACGGTCATCCATCCCAACTGTCACCTGACCGGAACCACAACAGTTGGGAACCAGGTCGTCATCGAACAGGGGGTTGTCATTCGGGACAGCGCGGTGGGAAACGGTACCCGGATTCTACCCTACTCGGTCATTCAGGACGCGGACATCGGTGACGATTGCGCCATTGGCCCCATGGCCCATCTGCGCCCCGGTTCCCGGTTGGCCCGGAACGTGAAGGTCGGCAATTTTGTCGAGACCAAGAAAGTGCGGCTGGAAGAAGGTGTGAAAGCCTCTCACCTGACCTACCTGGGCGATGCAGAAGTGGGTACCGGTGCCAATATCGGCGCTGGGACCATCACCTGCAATTATGACGGGAAAAACAAGCACCTGACCCGGATCGGCAAAGGTGCCTTTATCGGTTCGGATACTCAGTTGGTCGCACCGGTCACGGTGGGCGATGGTGCATATGTTGGCGCAGGCTCCACCATCACCAAGGATGTTCCGGGCGGTGCACTGGCAATTTCCCGTACCCGACAAACCAACATCCCGGATTGGGCAGCCCGGAAGGACAAACCATGAATTCCGAATTGAAGGGTTCCATCAACCTGATGGCGGTGGCCGACGTCCTTCAATGGATCACCCATGGCGCCAAAACCGGTCAATTGAAGATGACGGGCAGCCGGTTTGAAAAGAATGTCTTTTTCCGTGAGGGAAATATCATTGCAACCTCCTCCAGTAATCCCAAGGAATACCTGGGCCAATTCCTGATCTCCTACGGAAAGATCTCGGAAAGCGGTCTGAAGAGCATCCTGGAAGCACAGGAAAAGAGCGATCTGATGCTGGGTAAACTCCTGGTGGAAGAAGACATCCTGACGTTGTCCGAAATGAAAAATTTCCTGAAGTTGAAGGCGGAAGAATCCCTGTATGACATTTTCCTCTGGGAATCCGGATCATTTGAATTCCTGGAAGGGATCCAGATCGAGAAAGACCTGATCGAAATCAATCTCAATGTCACAACGGTGATCCTGGAAGGTGTCCGTCGGGTGGATGAATGGAAACGAATCCGCACCGTAATTCCCGACGGAACCTACATACCCATCGTAAACGTGGACCCTGTCATTGACGCGTTGCCGCTGACCACCAACCTGGCCCGGCTGCTTCGAGCGGCTACCGGACTGAAATCGGTCAACGACATTACTATGGAATTCCGGTCGTCCAATTTTGTTGTATTCAAGAACCTCTTCGAATGCCATCAGAATGGCCTGGTCCGTTTCAAGAAACCGCCCCAGGAGGAGCAGGAAACCATTGCGGATGATGTTGCCCGGAAAATGGAAACCATGGGACAGGACTCCCTGCTGGAACCGTATACCATCGGAGAGTCCTTCCTGGAGCGGTATCCGGATTCCGCCACCATCCGTGATCGCATGCAAAGCCTTCTCCAGAAGGCCGCTGACGTAACCCGCCGTGGTATTGCCGTTCCGATTCTTGCCGTACCTGTAGGTCAGTTGACGGAACTCCAGCTCAGTCCGGAAGAGGGATTCCTGGTCTCCCGCATCAATGAAAAATGGGACATCAACGCCATCATCAAGATATCGCCGATTCCGGAAGATAAGGCCCGTATCATTTTTGCCGAACTTCTCCTGAAAGGAATAATCCGATTCAATGACGACACCACTGGATGAATTTGAATTCCAACATGACGCAGAAATCCGGAAACCGGCTGCACCGAAGGTTTCACGGGACGACGGAACCGGGACCGGACGTTGGCCTAAACTTGCAGTCATTATACTGTCCATTGCCCTGATCGTCTTTGCCGGTTATCACATCCACAAGTCCCGGACGCATGCGATAGAGACGGCAGAACTGCAACAACACGTGCAGGAACTGGCGGAACAGTCAACCAGCCTGCAGGGCGAACTGGAATCGGTCAGAACCGCTCTGGCATCCCTGAACAGCCAGTTTGCCACGTCCAGAAAGGGCAAAGAGGAACTCCTCACGTCCATTAACAAACTGAAGAACAGCCTGGATGACCGGGACAACCGCATTACTGAGCTCAGGCGGACCGAGAAAGCGCTTCGTACTGAAATTGACAAACTCAAACAGGATCGCCTTGAACAACAAGAACGGCTGAAACAACAGGATGAAACAATTCGTTCTCATGTCAAAGCCCTGGCTGAAAAGGAAACCATCATTCAGTCCCTCGAACGGAGGAACCGGGATAATACGGATCGGATCAGCGTTCTGGAATCCGAACGAAATAAAGAGAACAGCGCCTCGCGTCAGATCGTCTCCAGTATGCTGGAGAAGGACCGTGAAATCGCCTCGCTGCAACAGCAGCTCAAAGCAGAACAGGAAAAAAACAGGAAACTGGATTCAGAAAACACCCGGTTGAAAGATGTCCGTGAAGGAGACCTGGTCCCCCTCTCTGACCGGGTCACACCGGCACACCCCATGGTTCATCCACCCGTGATCCTTGAAGGAAAGGGGCTATTTGGAAAGGCTTCCGGCTTTGTGATGGTAATCGCACTGATTGACCACGTGGGACAAGTGGAAAATGCCGCCTTCATGGAGCACCATTTACAACATGTGGAGTCCCCACAGCTGGTTGTCAGCAAGGCACTCCGAACCGTCATGCAATGGAAATTCAGCCCTGCCCTGTATGACACCGGCGTTCGGGTCCGTGTCTGGCAGCCGGTACTGGTTCCGGTAACCGCAAGGTAGTCATGAGCATGCTGCCCAGCCTTCGCTTGTCCAGGAGTACCTGGGTTACCGTCGGTATCATCCTCGCTGAAATTATTCTGGTCTGTATCATTTATCTGGTTGGTGTCCCCTATTTCCAGCGGATCCAGGACCAGGAGACCGCCGACCAGATCGCCCGTCACACCATATCGGCGTTCTGGTACAGCGTCAGTGATCTGGATCTGTTGTGCTATGAATGGACCACCCGGCCGGAACTGGCCCGGTTCATTGCGGCCCCGGCATCAACCGCTGTGGAAGATATATTTCCCGAGAAAATCTGTGACGAACTGGACATCGACATTCTCTGGGTCATGGCGGGAACCGAACAACAGCAAAGACTTCAGGGAATAAGCAGCCGATTCGCAGCTGACTTCACCGGACCGTTGCGTTCCGAAGTCTTTCGTGAACTGAACCGGTTACTCCAAACGTCCAGGTTCCGGGTAAAGCATGTGGCCGTGGTCAACGGACAACCTTTCTATATTCTTTGTCTGCCCATTCGTCAACCCAATGAGAATATTGAAACAGTTGCTTCCTCGGGTTACCTGGTCTTCGTCCGACACCTGGATCGGAGCGATGCGGCCAAGCTGACCGTGCTTCTCCAGCAAACCGTCTCACTGGAAACCTGGATCACGCCCGAAGACGATACTGACAACCGCTTTTCGGATACCGCCCAGGGCCTGGCTACCTATCATGCAGAAGGACGACGCATTGAAATCACCTGCACTGTCCCGGGACTGGAACGGCGGACCGGCTTCATGCTCAATATCATCGCAGAGCGGCCCATTTCACCGATCATCGAACGGATTGCCTGGATCGTAGCGGGATTGCTGGTGCTGATCAATGCCCTGGCACTGCTGCTGAACCTTCGCAGCCGGGAACTGATCCGAAAACGGTTGCAATTCATGTTGCGCATCGTCAACCGGATATCCGGTCGTCTGTTTGTACAGCCCAAGCCCATGGATGACACCGACGAAGTGGAACAACTCCATGCCCACCTGGACAACCTGTTCCTGAACATCCAGCGTATGCACAAGGAAAGGGAGCTGTTCCATGCCCGTGACGTGATCCGGGAAAAACTGATTGCCGCCGGACGAATCGCTGCAGAACTGTCCCATGAGATCCTGACACCCATTCGGGTCATCCGCAACTGCCTGGCCCCGTTGCAACGTAAGTTGGAACGGACCGATCTGGATGAGCGTGACCGGAAAATGTTCGATCTCCTGTCCCAGGAATTGAACGAAATGGAAGTCCTGGTCCGAAACCTGTTGCAATATTTCCGGGAGGGAAAGATTGAAGGGAAACCCGTTCGCCTGACAAGCATTGTGGACGCCGCCATCAGCCGTTTCCAGGCCGCAGTGGGAGACAAGGGACCAGTTCTGAAAACCATGCTTTTTGCGGACGCCACGGTCTTTGTCTCCGATCATCAGCTGGAACAGGTTATTCTGAACCTGCTGCAGAACGCAACAGATGCCAACTGCACCGAAATCCGGGTGGAAAGCAGCATCTCTGACGATGACATTTTCATCCACGTCCAGGATAACGGTGACGGCATACCAGACCATGTTCAGGATCGGATCTTCGAGCCGTTTTTCACCCGGAAGAAGGAACGTGGCGTCGGACTCGGCCTGAATATCAGCTATAATATTGTTCGCAACTATGACGGAGAATTATTCCTTGATCGGAAATCCGACAACACGCACTTCGTTATCCGATTGCCCGTAATGACCGAGGAGCATGATGAAGACAACCATCCTGATCGTTGATGATGACCCCACCGTACGGGAAAGTTACGCCTATTTCCTGGAGGATTTCGGGTTTGCTACACTCCAGGCCCATTCCCGGGAGCACGCAATGCAGGTACTGGAACAGTCACCCTGCCATGTTGCACTGCTGGATATGAAAATGGAAGGCGAATCGGACGGTCTGTTGCTGAACCAGGATATCCGGGACCAGTATCCCGAGGTGGAAACGGTGATAATCACCGCCTATGCCGGCTACAACACCGCAGTCCAGGCATTGAAAGACGGAGCGGTCGATTATCTGTCCAAGGCAGCTTCCAACGAGGAGATTTTACAGGCCATCCAGACCGCACTGGCCCGGCGTGAATCCCGGATCTCAAAACAAACAGAACAGCCGGAACCGGAAGTAATACTGGGACTGGTATGCGGCCACAGTTTTCACAAGGAAGGGCTCCTGCACTTTACCAGTCATCATCCCAGTTATGCCTTGCAACTGCATTTCCGGCACCTCCATGAAATGACCATTAGCCGGGATGTGGAGCCGGTGGACATTCTCCTGATTTGTGCAGAATGCAATTTTAAGAACATAGAAGAAGCCAACAGCGGGATTCACCGGGTCCAGTTGATGATGCCGGATACAATTCCCGTTCTGACCAACCATTCGTTTGACGTCCATGAACGCGCCCTCCTCCTGGAAGCCGGTGTCAAGGGGATCCTGCCGGATGACCTGGATGAAGAAGGCCTGTTACTTGCGCTGACCCGGCTGCAGCAGGGAGAAATCTGGGCCGGACGGCATGAACTGTCCCTTGCACTCAAACAGGCCCGGGAACGTAGCCACAACGATCCACAGGCACCGGCAGACAAGCCGGTGGACACGCTTACCCCCCGGGAACGGGACGTTCTCCGGTTGCTTTCTCTGGATTTTCCCAACAAGGACATTGCACTGAAGCTGGGCATTTCCGACCGCACCATCAAGACCCACCTGTACAATATCTATCAGAAACTGGGCGTACATACGCGATCGGAAGCTGTTCAGGAGGCCTATCGCCTTCGGGTGCTCCCCTGATTGACAGTACCAGATAGGTATTAGTTTTCGCATCAAGAGTATTAGAAAATTCATCCGTAAATCCCACCCCGGAGTCGCATGACGAAATCCGATTGATCCTCTAGTATTGTTTTGTCAGTATCGGGAGGTTTTGATATCTGACATCTGGGGTAGCGGGATGGTTCAACCATCCCAAGGAAGTCTCTTGATGGGTACTTTTTCAGGAATCGGGCATAGTGCCTGTTGCCTTTTGGGCTGATGCTGATTCACGGGCATTCACCTTCCACGGGTTCAGGTCCTCCAATATGGAGGACCTTTTGTTATGTCCGAACGCACGACCTGCCCTGCCACCTCCATGTCCCGCCCCTTGCAGTATCAGAATAGTATGATATGCCCATTGTTTCACAAGAAAAGGTCCGCCAATAATGCGTGTCCGAGTCCCATGAACCTGACGTGTTCTTCTTATATGATGTGTCCAAGTTCATATCGGGAGGACTCATGAAGCTTCGGACAGTATTCGCAATGTTTGCAGTGGTGGCATTGAGCCTTGGTGCATTTGCGGCGCAGAACGGAGATACGTCGGAAACCGATGTAATCCGCATCACCGACATGCCTGAGTATATTGCCAGCAGCAGCTACATCTTTGTGTTCGATGACAAGGTTGAATACAAGATGCCTGTAAAACAAATGGCAACTGAACTGGCAAAAACCTACCGTGGTGAAGTTCGCCATTCCTACAGCCACATTATTCGCGGTTTTTCTGCACGGATGTCCGCCGAAGATGCCCAGCGCATGTTCGAGGACAATCCGGACATCAAGTATTATGAACCCAATGGCGTGTGTTATGCCATCGGTAAGCCTCCGTGGGCAGGCGGTGGTGATGATGAAGAACCCCCTTCGGGGCAGGAAATCCCCTGGGGGATCAGCCGCGTGGGTGGTGGTGTGGCCGGTAATTTCTGCACAGCCTGGATCATTGACTCCGGTGTGGACTATGATCATCCGGACCTGAATGTGGACACCACACGCAGTATAGCGTTTGTCCGCAGCAAGAACGGCGGCGATGACGACAACGGCCACGGTACCCATGTTGCGGGCACCATTGCCGCAATTGACAACAATATTGACGTAATCGGTGTTGCACCGGGCGCGACGGTGGTGGCGGTAAAAGTGCTGGATCGCCGCGGCAGTGGAACATGGGATGCGGTACTGGCCGGCATCGACTATGTGGCCCAGCATGCGGCGTCCTGTGACGTAGCCAATATGAGTCTGGGCGGCGGATACAGCCAGGCCTTGAACGATGCCGTGGAAAACGCGGCCCGTACCTGCGCATTCACGCTGGCTGCCGGCAACGAAAGCATGGATGCCAACCTGACCTCACCCGCCAGCGCAAGCGGACCCAACATCTATACGATTTCCGCGATCGGTACTTCCGATGTGCTGGCTTCTTTCTCCAACTATGGTGTTCCGCCGGTTGATTTCGCAGAACCGGGCGTCAACATCCTGTCCACCAAGAAAGGCGGTGGTACCACCACCATGTCCGGCACATCCATGGCAGCACCCCATGCTGCAGGCCTGCTGCTGCTGGGCAATATCCGGACCGACGGCTATACCAACACCGATCCGGTCGGCGACAGCCATCCCATTGGTGTTCACTGATCCTTCTGATTCAACAGATCCGGAAAGCCCTCCGCATCGGGGGGCTTTCTTTTGTTATGCCAATTCCAACGATTCGGAAACGGCAAGATGATGAAAGTTGGCTATAATGGGGGCACGCGTGAATCTGACAGGGGGAATCGAAATGCCGTTGAACATTGACCCGTATGTGAAAAGTTTTATTGCATTGTTTGTTGTCATGGATGCCATTGGCAACGCGCCCATATTCATGTCATTGACCCAGACCATGGAACCCAAAGTGTCGATCCGCAGGCTGAACGTCGCCGTACTGGTGGCAGCCTCCGTGATCGGTCTGTTCATCATTATCGGTAAAGGGATTCTGATGTATTTCGGGATTTCAGTGGGCGACTTCCAGATTGCCGGGGGCATCATTTTCTTCCTGCTGGGCATTGAAATGGTATTCGGACTGGACTACCTCTCCTCCCGCGTGGAACGGTATGACATTGCCATTGTGCCATTGGCAACCCCCCTGATTGCGGGGCCCGGTGTATTGACAACCATTGTTATCCTGGCCAACACCTACGGCTACATTCCGACCCTGGTATCGGCCTTGCTGAACCTGGCCATGACCCGTCTGATCCTCGGAAACAGTCTCCACATCACCCGTATCATCGGAAAACAGGGTACGGAGATTCTCGCCCGGATCATGGGATTGTTATTGACCGCATTGGCCGTGAGTTTTATTCGCTCCGGCATTACCGGCGGCTGAGTCGATAAAGGAGAACTGAATGTTCAGAAAACTGATGGCAAAAGGTGACATCAATGCGTTTTTCGGCCTGATGCTGGACAATGTAACCAACCTGGTTGTGCTGGCCGGCATCCTGACCGGTATTTTCGGCTATCCCATGGAAATCATCCTGACCCGAATGATCCCGGGAACCGCACTGGGTGTCATGTTCGGTGACCTGATCTACACCTGGATGGCCTACCGTCTCGCCAGGAAAACCGGACGAACCAATATTACGGCAATGCCCTTAGGCCTGGATACCCCCAGCACGGTGGGCATTGCCCTGACCGTCCTGGGTCCGGTCTACCTGGAAACCAAAGATCCCATGATCACCCTGTATACCGGCATGGCCGTGATGATTCTCATGGGCATCGTCAAGGTGATTTTCTCGTTCTTCGGCGGCTGGGTACAACGGAATCTGCCCCGGGCGGGCCTGCTGGGCTCCATCGGCGGTATCGGCATTGCCCTGCTGGGTTTCTTCCCCATGATGGACGTATTCAAGATGCCGGTCATCGGCATCGCCTCGCTGGGTGTCATCATTTACGCGTTTTTCGCGAAGAACCGGCTGCCGTTCAATATCCCCCCGATGCTGGCGGCAGTGGCGCTGGGTACGTTGCTTTACTACGTATTGCCCCAGGCCCATGGACATGGTGTTGCGTCTGTCTCTTCCATCGGCTTTTTCATCCCCTACCCGTCGCTGGATTTCATGCAGGGAATGGAAATCGCCCTTCGCTACCTCCCCATCGCTTTTCCGTTTGGCCTGTTGACCATTATCGGCGGTATCAACGTAACCGAAAGCGCCCGGGTTGCCGGTGATGACTATGACACCCGGCAAATCCTGATGACCGAAGCCATTGCCACATTGATCGCCGGCATGTGCGGCGGTGTTGCCCAATCCACCCCCTATATCGGGCATCCGGCCTACAAGGACATGGGCGCGAAGGCCGGCTATACCCTGGCCACTGCTCTGTTTATCGGACTGGGAGCCATGCTGGGACTGATCGGTGAGATTGTCCGGGTGATCCCCCCGGCCGCCGTCTCCCCGATCCTGATATTCATTGGATTCGAGATTGCCATTCAATCCATCCGGACGTCGGACAAGGACCTCGCCGCTGTTCTGTTCGCATTCATCCCGTCTGTAGCAGATGCCGCGCTCATCCAGGTCAATTCCATCCTGGGTGCACTGGGTAAGGGAATTGCTGACCTGAACGGTGACATGCAGGCCGGGCTGCTGGCATTAACCGCCCTGGGGAACGGATTTATCCTCACCGCCATGCTGTGGGGAAGTGCTATCTCGTTCCTGATCTATGACCGGATGAAAGCTTTCGCCCTGACCATGTCCGCCGTGATCGTACTGACCCTGTTTGGTGTCATCCATTCCATCCATCCCAACGGGGCGGTGTACCTGCCGGACCTGACCCGTTTCGGATACGCCAACCGGATTGCCTGTGGATACCTGCTGTTCACGGTACTGACGCTGATATTCCACCGGTTCAAGGGAGCGAATGAACCCGCGGACTAAAACGGCAATTCTGCTGTACGGCGGAATGCTGCTGGTTGCTACATGTCTCAACACCATGGCCCCGCTGATGGTGGAGTTCCAGCGTGTGTTTTCGGTGGACATGAGCCTGTCAGCGCTGATCCCCATGTCCCAATCCAGCGGTACCATTCTGGCCAACCTGTTTGCCACTTTCTGGCTCGCAAGACTGGGAACCCGGCGTGGTTTCTTTCTGGCGATCATTCTGAATGTGTCTGGACTGGTGCTGTTGCGCCTGTCCGGAAACCTGCCCCTGCTGTGCGCCGGTATTTTCCTGGTTGGCGCCTCGTTCGCACTGGCATTGACAACATTTTCCACCATTATGGGGCACCTGCCCCGTCAGGAACAACGGTTTGCCCGTCTCCACGCATTCTTCGGAATCGGTGGTCTGACAGCACCACTCCTGGTCAACGCCGTATTGATCAAGGGCCAGCCCTTCCAGGTTGTCTTTGGATGGGAGCTGGCAGGGGCTCTACTGTTGGCGGCACTTGTCTTTGCATGCCGTCCGGTGCCCGATTACCGCTCGGATCATGGGCCGCTGTCCGGTTCAAAAAAACCGCTTCCCGGCGGCATTCGGGGAATCCTGGTACTCCTGGGGATTTATTCCGTATCCGAAATGTCGCTGGTCATCTGGTGTGGAAACCGCTTCCAGCAGGAACTGGGTTGGCATGTGGACAACATTGCACTACTGATTTCCGGTTTCTGGGTGCTGTTCACCCTGGGCCGCTTCTTTGGTGACCATTTGATTCATCGTTTCCCGCCCGTTCAATTGGTACGGTTGTCCTGTGTCGCGTCTTTCCTCGCTTTGAGTTTGTTCATCTGGGGACCGGCCATGACCGTACCGGTCCTGTTCCTGGTAACGGCTGGAACAATCTCCATCATTTTCCCCGCCATTCATTTCCTGGTGAACCAGCATATCCCACCGGGAGAACGGGCACGGATCAATGCGATCCTGTTCCTCACGGTCAGTACAGCAGGCCTCGGGGGCATCCCCTTGATCGGTATTGCTGCAGACGCTGCCATGAAACCCGGGCTTTCCCTGTTGCTGATCCCCTACCTGTTGATCCTGATTCTCCTGCCCCGTCTGATCCGATACATGAAACGTCCCCATATGGACGGACCCGAATCCTTGTGATAATCTTCGGTAAACAAATGGAGGTAGTCGCGATATGGAAACCAATGTTGAACAGAAATTTGCAGAACTCTCCAGGCACAAAGCTATTCTTTTTCACGGCTTCACCCGGGAGGAAATCAATGCATTAATTGATGCTGTCAAGCAATCCCCGGCATTCAACACAGCGGTGATGCTGGCAGCCTCCACGCCCAACTCTATCAACCGTTCGTTGGAAGATCTGATCATGGACTGGGCGGAGGACCATGCATACTTCCGGAAAAAGCAGGCAGAACAATCCGGAGAAGGCAAATAGGGATTCTGTTTACCACCATTCCCCGGGAAACCTTGCAAGGGTGGCACCGTATAAACCAACGACTTGAAACCAGATGGAGGATCCCGTGAAATACCTAATGATTCTGATGATTCCGGTTATGCTTCTGACCGGAGCCGCATGCTCCAACAATGTACATGGCAACAATGGCGACAAGAACAAGAAAGAGAAAGAAGACATTGTTGTACCGGTGCAGGTTGAAGCCCTGAAACTTGGCCCCATTTCATCGTACATCCTTTCCTCAGCCACCCTTGAGGCGGAAATGAGCGTGGACATCGTGGCAGAGACCGCCGGCGTGGTGGAACAGCTCCACGTAGAGGAAGGCCAGCGGGTCAAACGAGAAGAGACGTTGGCCGTGGTGAACTTCGAAGAACTGAAACTGGCCAAGGACAAGGCCAAGATGGCCCTGCTGGAAGCCGAAAAGATTTACAACCGCGAGAAAAGCATGTTTGAAGAAGACCTGGGCAGCCGGGAAGCCTTTGAAACGGCGGAATTCAGTTACAGCCAGGCGAAGCTCGACTTTGAAAACGCCCGGGTCCGATTTGAAAAGAGCATGATCAAGGCACCGTTTGCCGGTACCATCACCGAACGGTTCATCACCAAGGGGCAATACATGCCCATGAATCAACGGGCATTCTCGCTGGTGAACCAGGATATCCTTAAAGTAAATGTATTCATCCCGGAAGAACGGATCAGCATGATCAAGAGCGGCATGCACGCCGACCTGGTCAGTGAAGCCATGGATCGGGTATTCAACGGAACCGTCAAGCGGGTATCCCACGTGGTGGATCCCAGCACCGGTACCGTCAAAGTCACCATTTATGTCAAGGCCGACCAGGACCTGAGACCCGGCATGTTTGTCAAGGTCCGGATCCTCACCGACACCATTGAAGACGCACTCCTGATTCCCAAGAAGGCCGTCGTCTATCAGAATGACCGCAAGTATATCTTCCTGCTGGAAGGTGATGAAGGAGAAGCCCAGCAGCTTGAACTGAAAACCGGCTACCAGAACGATATGTTCTTCCAGTCCCTCAACGATGAACTGAAAGAAAACACCCAGATCATTGTTGCCGGTCAGAACGGTCTGAAAGACAAGGCCAAAGTCAGGATCGCGAACAATGGCTGACCGATCCATTTATGACATCACCGTACGCCGGCCGGTGGCGATCCTGATGATCGTCATTGCCATCGTGGTGTTCGGTTTTGTCTCCTACAAGCAGCTCGCGCTGAACCTGATGCCGGATATTACCTATCCCACCATCACGGTACGAACCGAATTTGAAGGCGCCGCCCCGGAAGAGGTGGAAAACAACGTTTCCCGACGCGTGGAACAGGCACTGGCCGTTGTCAACAACCTGGCTTCCATCAGTTCCATCTCCCGGGCCGGTATGTCCGATGTCATCCTGGAATTCCAATGGGGAACCGACATCAATTCCGCTATCCAGGACGTCCGCGAAAAACTGGACCAGGTGTTCCTGCCCGAAGAAGTGGAAAAACCCATCATCCTCCGGTATGACCCGACCCTGGATCCCATCGTCACCTTCGGTCTCACGTCCGAAAAAGAAGACCTGATGTATCTCCGTAATTTTGGAGAGGACAATATCAAGATCCAGCTGGACAAGGTCCAGGGCGTTGCCGCTGTCAAGGTTCGCGGCGGTCTGGAAGAAGAATTTCATGTGGATATTGACCAGAAGAAGCTGATCTCGCTGAACCTGGACATCAACCGCGTCAACAGCCGCCTGGCACAGGAAAACGTCAACCTGGCCGGCGGAACATTAAAGGAAGGCTCCACCGAATACATTGTCCGCACCGTCAACCAGTTCCAGAACATCGACGAGATGCGTAAGCTCATTGTCGGCACCTACAACGGTGTGGATGTCCGGATCAGCGACATCGGTACCGTCACCCGGTCGTTCAAGGACCGGGAAGTAATCACCCGGATCAACGGCGCCGAATGCGTCATGCTGGAAATCTACAAGGAAGCGGATGCCAATATTGTGGAAGTGGCCAAGCGATGCAAGCGCCACATGCTCTCTGAAACCATCACCAACGAAAAAGGCGAGACTGAGAAGAAGGCCGAACAGGGCAGCATTGCTGAAGGGTTGCCGGATCATCTGAATGTCACACTGCTGTCCGACCAGTCTGTATTCATCGAAAACGCCATCAACGAAGTGAAGGACAACGCCAAGATCGGAGCCATACTGGCCATCCTGGTACTGTTCCTGTTCCTGCGCAACATCCAGTCCACGTTGATTGTATCGGTGACCATCCCCCTGTCCATCGTCACAACATTCGCGTTCATGAATTTCTTTGACGTTTCCTTGAACATCATGTCGCTGGGTGGCATCGCCTTGGGTGTAGGGATGCTGGTGGATAACGCCATTGTTGTACTGGAAAGTGTGTTCCGATGCCGGGAAGAAGGGGATGATACCCAGACCGGCGCGGTCCGCGGCACCGGTGAAGTTGGAACGGCGGTCATCGCGTCCACCTTGACGACCATCGCCGTTTTCCTGCCCATCGTTTTCGTGGAAGGCATCGCGGGCCAGATCTTCCGTGACATGTCACTGGCGGTTGTGTTCGCCCTGATCGCGTCATTGATGTTTGCCCTGTTCTTTATCCCCATGCTGGCATCCCGGTCCTTCAAGACCAGCGGCACTGGCGACTTTTCATTCAAGTCCTCTTTACTTACTTTCTCTACTTTCGGTGAATTTACGAAACCCATGCCGGGGAATATTCTCTTGAAGCTTGTCTCCCTGGTATTCCGGATTGTTCGCTTTGTCATCTTCTTCCCGCTTGAAATCATCGGCAAACTCTTCCTGCTGGCCTATGTCGCCGTACTGGCCATTGTCCGGGTTTCGTCCGTAATCTGGAAATTCCTGTTTGATAACCTGCTGATTCATGTGCTCAACTGGTTCAATGATAATTTCACCGGCTTCCAGGAAAAGGTGTACCCCAGGGCACTGGAATCCGCCCTGAACAACAAGCCCATCTCGGTGATCCTGATCCTGGCCGCATTCCTGATCACGTTCTATTCATTCCAGAGCCTGGATTCGGAGTTGATCCCCACCATGCACCAGGGGGAATTCACGGTAATCGTGAGCCTGCCGGTGGGAACCCCCATCAGCAAGACCGATGAGATTCTCCGTCCATTTGAGAAAAAACTGACAGAGATTCCTGAAGTTCGCACCTATTTCTCCCGGATTGGCGTGGAGAAAGACTCCTATGCCCGGGCGGATGAGGGAGAACACGCGTCCCGCATTGGTATTATCCTGGAACCGTCTGATGACATTCTCCTGGCCGAACAGTCCGCGATCGAACAGATCCGCGCCCTGTTCCAGGACATTCCGGATGCCAACGTGCGGGTGGAATACCCCACCCTGTTCTCGTTCAAGTCTCCCATCGAGGTCGAAGTGCATGGGTACAACCTGAACAAGCTCAAGGACTATGCATACCTGGCGTTGGAAAAGATGAAGGAGATTCCGGATCTGAAAGACGTCGAAGTGAACATCAAGCCCGGTAACCCGGAAACCCAGATTCTCTTTGACCGGGACAAGCTGGCTCGTCTGAACCTGAACATTGTTTCGGTGGCAGAGCTGGTGCGAAACCAGTTGCTGGGCAACGTTCCCACCCGTTTCATCCGTGGCGACAAACGTATCGACATCCGGGTCAAGCTGGTGGACAACACCCAGAAGACCCTGGAAGACCTGAAACACCTGATCGTAAACCCGGGACAGGAGACTCCGGTCCCCCTCTCTTCGGTGGCGGATTTTGAGATCGTGGAAGGTCCCAGTGAAATCCGCCGGGTAGACCAGCAGCGGGTGGGTCTGATCACGGCCAATGTCTCTGGTATGGGACTCAAGGCCGTATCCCAGAAGATCCAGGAGAAACTGGACGAGATTCCCCATCCCGCCGACGTTGACTTTGTCATCTCCGGTCAGAACGAGGAAATGGAACGATCATCCAAGTCGTTGATCTTCGCACTGCTCCTGTCTATTTTCCTGGTCTACATCGTGATGGCATCCCAGTTCGAGTCCCTGCTCCATCCGTTTGTCATCATGTTCTCCATCCCGCTGGCATTGTTCGGTGTAGGCATCACCCTGCTGGGGTTGTCCATCCCCCTTTCCGTTATCGTTTTCATCGGGATGATGATGCTGGCGGGTATCGTGGTGAACAACGCCATCGTTCTGGTGGACTATATAAACCTGCTCCGGGAGCGCGGCATGTCCACCCGGGATGCCATTGTCCAGGCTGGTAAGGTCCGGTTGCGTCCCATCATCATGACCACGCTGACCACCGTGCTGGGCCTGATCCCGTTGGCCATCGGCCTGGGTGAAGGTGCGGAAATCCGGCAGCCCATGGCTATCACTGTCATTGCCGGTTTGATTTTCTCCACGGTATTGACGCTGATCGTCATTCCCACCCTGTATGAACTGGTGGAATCGGTGAAAGAACGGATGTTCCACCGCGCAGATTAATAAACGGGTTTCACTTTTTGAATCCAACGGGCGGTCCTTTTGCGGACCGCCCTTTTTCATGTTCACCTGTTGCTTTTCCCCAGTTACAGGATACAATTCCATAAGATTGGTGTTCAACGCCATGGGGAGAATTCATGACAGACCAGAAGAAGCTCACGGCATTTGTCCGTGCCGCCGGCTGAGCCGGTAAGCTGCCCCCGGGGGCCCTGGGGGAACTGATCAACAACCTGAACGGCAGCACGAATCCAAACATCCTGGTCGGGATGGACGGTTCTGATGACGCTGGTGTGCTTCGCCTCTCGGATGAGCTGTGTCTGGTTCAGACAGCGGACTTCATCACCCCCGTCGTGGACGATCCCTACCAGTTCGGCTGCATTGCCGCCGCAAACTCCCTCAGTGACGTCTATGCCATGGGCGGCACCCCGATCAGCGCGTTGAACCTGGTCTGCTATGACAGCTGCAACCTGGAACCAGCCGACCTGCAACAGATCCTCCAGGGTGGGCTGGACACGGCAACCCGGGCCGGAGCCACTGTGCTGGGCGGTCACACCGTTGAAGCACCGGAGATGAAGTATGGCCTGGCAGTGACCGGCATCGTGCCGGAAAACAGGATCATCCGTAACGTGGGAGCCCGGCCCGGTGACATACTGGTGTTAACCAAGCCCCTGGGCATCGGCATCATCGCTACCGCAAACAAAGTGGATATGGCCCCATCCGGTGCCATGGACAAGGCCACCGAGCTGATGATGACCCTCAATGACACGGCCGCACGCCTCATGGTGGAATACAACGCCCACGGGGCCACGGATATCACCGGATTTGGCCTGGTGGGTCATGCCTTGGAAATGATCGGCAACGACGGCATCACCTTCATTTTTCACATGAAAGACATTCCCTATCTGGAGGCAGCCCTTGAGCTTGCTTCAATGGGATTGATTCCCGGTGGTGCCTACAACAACCGGCAACACGCGGGCAACCGGGTGGTCTTCCCGGAAAATACATCCGATGACCTGAAGATGATTTTCTTTGATCCGCAGACATCCGGCGGGTTGCTCATTGCCCTGTCCCCCGAAACAGCCACTGCCTTCATCGCTGCATTCAACGATGTTTCTCCCAATGAGGCCCGGATTGTGGGTACGGTAACACAGCGGCAGGATGTCGCAATCCGATTCGATTAACGAATCGACTGCGAACCGATCAACGATTCCGCAACAGCAGGCAGATCAACCGGCACATCCACTATCCGGTCAGGGGCAAGCGCCATCAGTTCTTCCCGGTCTGTAAATCCATAACTGACCGCAATCGTATGGATGCCGGCATTCTGTCCGGCGCCCACGTCGTTGCTGCTGTCACCTACCATCACGGCCCGTTCCCGGTTGATTCCGGTCATTTTCAGGATCCGTTCCACCGGTTCCGGTGATGGTTTCCGCCGATCAAAGCTGTCTCCGCCAAATACAAAGGAAAACCGGCCCGTCAATTCGGGCAGATGCGAAATAACAGCTTTGCAGAGATGGGTGTCCTTGTTTGACAGGACACCCACTGTCCATCCCGTTGCTTCCAGTTCATCCAGAACCCGGTCCATACCCGGATACGGATGCGTCTGATCCAGTGAATGTGCGCGATAATAGTCGTGAAACACGCGGAGCGCCCTGTCCGTGTCCCGTTGGTCATTGCCGGCAAGCAGTCGTTCCACGAATACCCGGGTCCCGTCGCCCACAAATCCGCGAACGGTTTCTTTCGTGGCTTCCGCAATCCCGAAAAAGGTCAGCATATGATTGGCTGCCGCATGTATGTCTGCCAGTGAATCGACCAGGGTACCGTCCAGGTCAAGAATGATCAGTTTGTTCAACTTTATCCAGGAAATCCTTGATTTTTTTGATTGATACAGCCTTCATGACCCGTGCGTCATTGTTGTCGGGGTCCACCTTGATGATGCTTTCGCAGACTTCGCAGGCCTTGATGTAATGGTTGGTCTGCATGTTTTCCTGGGCTTCCACCAGCTTCTCCCGGATCCACTTCATCTTGTGCTTTTCCTCTTCCTGCTTCAATTCCATGTATTTGGTGGCGTGTTCCAGGATCTTCTCAGCCTTTTGATGGGCATTATCCAGCTTGAGCACCTCTTTGGCAGATGTGATTGCCGTTTCAAACCGCCCCTGCTTCAATGCCAGTGAAGCTTCTTCCAGGTGGGTGTTAATCTGCTGCTTCATTTCTTCAATCTTCCGCAGCTGCTTGCGAACGTCCTTGATCTGCGACGTAATCGTTTTGTCAATGAATGTACGTGCCTTCACCCGCTTGCGTTTCTCCATGATGATCATCTGTTCCAGGCTGGAAATCATCTCCCGTACTGTCTGGAAACGCTGGGACCGGTCTTTCATGAGCGCCTTGGTGATGATCAGGTTGATGGAAGCGTCCACCCCGTGGATTTCGCCGGGCTGTGTATTGATAATCTGGCCCATTACCTGGGAAATGGTGTCACCGTCAAACGGTTTCCGATAAGCAAACAGTTCATACATGATGGCACCAATGGAAAAAATGTCCGCCCGTTCATCAATCTCCTCACCCATCAACTGCTCCGGAGCCATGTAGGACACCGTGCCCAGGATCACCCCTGATTTGGTCATATGGGAAGAGGCCAGCTTCGCCACGCCGAAATCCAGGATCTTCACCACCCCGTCATCACGGATCAGGACATTTGCCGGCTTCAGGTCACGGTGAATCACACCTTCCGCATGGGCATACATGACCCCGTCGCATATCTGGCGTATGATCTCCAGCTTCGTCATGGTTGCCAGTTCCTGCCTGTCCGCAATCAGCTGGTCCAGGCTCTGCCCCTCCAGGTATTCCATGACGATGAAGCAGGTGGTGCCATATTCATTGAGTTCATAGACCGTGATGACGTTATTGTGGTTCAGCTCACCCAGGGTTTTACCTTCCCGGTAAAACCGTTCCCGGACTTCCGGGTTGGCGTTCAGACCGAGATTCATGGTTTTCAACGCAACATGCCTGTTCAGGACCGTGTCGCGGCATTTGTACACGACGCCCATGGCACCCTGCCCCAGAACGTCCACAATTTCATAACGACCGATTCGACGATTGGACATGCTGCTATTCTATCGTGTTACAGGGAGTTTTCAACTATTCAATTTGCTGGAAGCCGATTGAATTCAGCGGGAAACACGCCCATGTGCCCGGTTTTCTGATACAATCGCAACGTTAAGGCAATGTGGAACATCCGGAGGTTTTGCCCGTGAAAAGACATCTTCTTGCAGTCCTGCTGATTCTGACCGCCTGCGGCGCACGTACACCATTTGGCGACCTGGACGGTTTCAAGCTCGGTGACACTGCTGCACAAACCAAACAAAACGCGAAATTAAACGGTATTGTCATGAACGTAAAGCACTTGTCCTATCGTAAGCTGTTGGGCGACACCACCGGCTACGTGCGCATGGTGCTGGATGACCACGGAAAGGTCCGTGCCATGGATATGCGGGGAATTCCCTGCAAACAGCCCGATGCGGCCCGTGAAGTCGTTTTTACCTGGAAAGCCGAACTGGAAGCCCTGTACGGACCGGCTTCACCGCAAATCATGAGTCATCCCAATTTTGATGTTGTCAACTATGTCTGGCGCTTTTCGGACGCCACCATATACCTGGGCACCACCATGAAGGATTTCCGCACCATACCCCGTGCCCTGATCATCCGGAACAAAGGGGAATAGCTATGACCTGCCGCGACAGTATGACTCCCAGAGAAATTATCGAGCAACTGGACCGATATATCATCGGCCAGGACAACGCAAAAAAGGCCGTGGCCATTGCGTTGCGGAACCGCTATCGCAGGCAGCAGCTGCCGGCAGACATGGCGGAGGACATTACGCCCAAGAATATCATCATGATCGGGCCCACCGGTGTGGGGAAAACGGAAATTGCCCGGCGACTGGCGCGACTGACGGGCTCCCCGTTCGTGAAGGTGGAGGCATCCAAGTTCACCGAAGTGGGATACGTGGGTCGGGACGTGGAATCCATGATCCGCGACCTGGTCCGGGTTTCCGTTCAAATGGTTCGGGAAGAGCAGTCCGAAACCGTCATGAAGAAGGCCCGTGCCAAGGCAATGGACCGGATTGTGGATCATCTGTATCCCCTGCCCAAGGTCACCACGGAAGACCCGGAGAACGATCAGCTGGCGCGAATTACGACCCGTCGCGAAATGGCCCGTCGCCAACTGCAGAACGGCGAGCTGGATGATCAGAAAATCACGATCCAGTTTGCACCCCAGCCGCCCATGCCCATGTTGTTTGATGTCATGACCGACCAGACCAACATGGAAGACTTTGCTTCATCCCTGAAAGAATCCCTGTCCGATATGATGTCCCCGCCCAAAAGCAAATCCCGGGAAATGACCGTTGGGGAAGCGCTGGCGTTTTTCTCCCAGGATGAAGCGGAAAAGCTGATTGACATGGAAAAGGTCAAGGAAGAAGCGCTGAAGCGGGCGGAAAGCAACGGGATCATCTTCCTGGACGAGCTGGACAAGGTCGCCGTTACCAGCGGCAGTCGCGGACCGGACGTCAGCCGTGAAGGTGTCCAGCGGGACCTGTTGCCCATCATTGAGGGGAGCACGGTTTCCACCAAATATGGGGTCATCCGCACAGACCATATCCTGTTTATTGCCGCCGGGGCCTTCCACATGAGCAAACCGGCAGACCTGATCCCCGAACTCCAGGGTCGCTTCCCCATCCGTGTGGAGCTGGAATCACTGACCCAGCAGGATTTTGTCCGGATCCTGACACAACCCCAGAATGCGCTGATCAAGCAATACCAGGCCATGATGCAGACCGAGAAAGTCAAACTTGACTTCTCCGAAGGGGCCATCGAAGTGCTTGCCCAGTATGCAACCCGGGCCAATGAAACCATCGAAAACATCGGCGCCCGCAGATTGCATACCATTATGGAAAAGCTCCTGGAAGATGTGCTCTTTGAAGGGCCCGAACTGGCTGGCTCTTCCGTCACGATCGACGAGGCATACGTGCGGAAATCGCTGGACGAAATTGTCGCCCGGGAAGACAGCAACCGTTACATCCTGTAGGATTTCCCATGAAGCGCAAAATCCTCCTGATTCACACCGGCGGCACCCTGGGTATGGTTGAAGGCAGACCGACCAATGAATTGAAGCCGGCTGAACTCCATGAAAGTGTGCTGAATTTCATTCCGGAGCTCTCTGAGCTGGCGGAACTGGATACGGTGTTCGCCTGCAACATTGACTCGGCAAATCTCAACATATCCCATATCAACGCGGTATGCGATGTGATTGAACAATCCTACCGCTCATATGATGGTTTCGTCATCATTCATGGTACCGATACCATGGCATTCCATGCATCCGCCCTGTCCTACCTGTTGCAGCACAATCAAAAACCCGTCATTTTCACCGGATCCCAGAAACCCCTCCGCAAGATACGCACCGATGCCCGGTTGAACCTGGTGAATTCCGTGGAATTTGCCACCATGGATCTGCCCGAAGTAGGGATCTGCTTCCATTCCAAGCTGCTTCGTGGTAACCGCACGCGAAAACGAAGCAGTGGTGACTTTGATGCATTTGAATCGCCCAACTATCCCCTGCTGGCCACCGTGGGCGTAGACATAGCGGTAAACCATGCTTTCGTGGCACGCCCTCCCCGAACCAATGAGAAACCGGTTTTTGACCGCCTCCAGCATCAGCCACTGGCAATCTGGACCCTGTTCCCGGGATTTGACCCGGGTCTCTTTCTCCCCGGCCTGCTGGATTCCGGTGTCCGTGCATTGCTGATCCATGCGTATGCATCGGGCAATATGCCCATTATCGGGGACAGCCTGATCCCGGCCATCGCCACACTGACCGAAAAGGGCATCCCGGTGTATGTCACATCCCAGGCCATGTGTGGCCGGGTAAACCTGGGGTTGTACGAGTGCGGCCGAAGGGCAATGGAAGCCGGAGCGGTTGGCTGCGGGACCATGACCCTGGAAGCCGCCATGGCAAAATTGATGTTCCTGCTGAGCCGAAATACCGAAATTTCAAGGGAAGCATTGAATATCAAAATGCAGCTTGATCTTGCCGGCGAACTTTCATGATCATTTTTTCCTTGTATTTAGTTCCAACTGCGCTTATATTTATTGTAAGTTAACCATTTGAGGGAGGCGGGCATGATCAAGAGTGATATTGTGAAGCGTGTCTACGAGAATGTGGGGGTATCCAAGCCGGAAGCCCAACAGGCTGTAGATCTTATTATTAATTCGATCAAAAATGCTATCATCGACAGCGAACGTGTCGAATTCCGCGGTTTCGGAATCTTCGAAATCCGACCCAAGAAGCTCGGTGTCGGCCGCAATCCGAAAACCGGCGAAGTTATCAAGATTAAAGAAGGTAAAGCCATCCGGTTCAAACCGGGTAAGCAACTTCGCAATATCTAAGTCTTCAGAACAGATCCGGCCGGGTGCATGCCCCGCCTGACGAACTCACGGTAAACTTCAGACAGGGGGAACCCTACCACATTGAGGTAGTTCCCCTTTATTTTTTGGATAAAACGGGCACCCAGCCCCTGGATACCGTATGCGCCGGCTTTGTCCATTGGCTCGCCGGTACGGACATACCATGCAATTTCTTCTTCGCTCAATTCAGAAAAGGTCACATCCGTTTCAACGGTAAGCGACCAGTTTCCATCGGGACTGCAGACACCCACGCCTGTAATCACCTGGTGGGTCCGGCCGGAAAGCCGCTTCAACATCCGTGCAGCATCCCGCCGGTCAACCGGTTTGCCCAGAATTTCATCTCCGGCCACCACAACGGTGTCCGATCCAATGACCAATGCCGCCGGATACCGCGCCGCCACTGCTCCGGCTTTCTCCTCGGCCAACCTTCTGGCGGTCTCGGACGGACTGCAACCGGGAATCGGATGTTCGGGCACACCGGATGCAACCACGTCAAATACCGGGATGAGCTGTTTCAGAATTTCCCGGCGACGCGGTGATTCGGATGCCAGTATCACCCGGTAACGGCCATCCATCTACTGATTGAATCCCACTTTTTTTTCTGTGGATGCGGCGACCTGAATGGTGCCGAACTGCTTCTCATAATTTTCAATATTCTTGGAAACAGCGGACAGAAAATTCTTGGCCTGGGCCGGATTCATGATAATGCGACTCAATACCCGTGGTTTTCCCGGCGGGGGGACAATCCGCGTAAAATCAATGATGAATTCGGACTGGTTATACAGAATATTCCCGCTGTTTACATAGGTTCCTTCGGCCACTTTGTCGTCAATCAGCAATTCCACTCTCTTCTCGTTTGTCATACGGTCTCCCTGCATGTTATCCGACCATTGTAACAGACAATACACCTGTACTTTCATGGTGAAAGTCTGTTATACCGGGATGGATCGACGAATCTCCCTGTGCATCAGGAAAGCAGCCAGTATGATCAAGATAGAACCGCCCGCAGTCCCCGCTGTCAGCGGATCTTCAAACAGGAAGAAACTGAATACAGCCGCCATGGGAATGCTGCTGTACGAATAAAGTGCGACCTCACCGGCGGGTCCGTACCGGTAAGCCAGTGTCATGGCCAGTTGGGCAAGAACAGTGAACAGTCCCACAGCCACCACCAGCGCCCACTGCAACATGCCGGCAGGCATCGCCATGCCATCCATCACCAT
>CAZDKZ010000028.1:0-26655 GCA_964506215.1 uncultured Holophagae bacterium | reverse complement strand
CGGGTCCAACTCATCTATTTTCTCCACTCGTTTTTTGCATCCGGTCTCCTCAAAATCTTGGGAGGAGGGAGGTACCCTCCTCCCGTATCGGGGTTATGAAGCGGACGCTGTCAGTCGAGGCCGACGGCATCCAATAATCGGTTCGTGTTGGACGACACGACACCGATTTCGGACCGTTTGGTCTGCACCGTTGAATCATTGCGAGTATTGTGAACTCCCAACGACACAGACACAATCCACCCGCAGGCCTAATTCTGGATGGAAAATCGGGGTGTACGGTATTAGGATTGGACAGTAAACTGCCCGTATCAAACGTTAAATCAACAGGTTCAGTTCGTAGACACGGTTAATGGCCTGGAGGCGATTCTCCACCTCCAGTTTGCGGAACACGTTGTTGATATGGGTTTTCACTGTCTTTTCACTGATGAACAACTGGTCCGCGATTTCCTTGTTCTTGAGACCCCGGGCAATACACTTGACGATTTCCTTCTCCCGACGTGTCAGGTAGAGATCGTCTGTCCTTTTTCGGTTTTCCGCCAGTGACCCTGATGACCGGGATGCATCCGCCAGTTCCCGAAGGGCGCGCATCATAACGGCACCTTCCGCCACAATCTGCCCCCCGTTGATCAGAACCAGCATTTCCTCAGTTTTTTCCTCTGAAAGATCTGTTTCCAGAAAACCGCTGATCCCATGCTTCAACAGATCCACCTGCTTGTCCGGCGGCATTTTCTGGTTGAAAATCACCATCCTGGTTTCGGGGAACGTCAGCCGGATTTTGTCCAGATTGTCCAGACCGCCCTGGTAATCCTTGAAATTACAGCTGCCGCACAGCAATGTGATATTGGAAGGGGGCGTGGGGTGCTTCTTCAGAAACATGGGCACATTGTGATAGAAATGGCTGATCAGCAGGCGCTTGGATTTTCGGCCCATATCGGCCAGCCCCCGCTTCAGCAATGTATTGTCACAGACAACCGCCACCGATACCGCACGGGGGGACTGAATTCCTTCCGCCTCGGCTTCCGCTTCCTTCAACTCCCGCTGATTGAGCGCGTCCTCAATGGTCTCCAGGATGGTCTCCGATTCAGCCGTTTTGGAAAGATAATCGCTTGCACCCAGTTTCAATGCTTCCACCGCAGTCTCGTGGGACGGATAGGCCGTAATGACCAGGCATTCCAGGAGCGGATCGATTTCCTTCAACCGCTTCACCAGTTCAATCCCGTCTTCATCCTTGATCCGCAAATCAACCAATGCCACGTGATGACGCCGGCCGGTAACACAATTGATGGCTTCCACACTGTTGGTCGCCAGAGAAAAATCATATCCGGCCACACCCAGCACCAGCTTATAGCTTTCCAGAAGATTCCGGTCATCATCTACGACCAGGACACATGCTTTCGTCTTCGACACTGTCACCCTCCAACTCACCGGGAATCCGTATCCGGAAACACGCCCCGCTACGCACGGTTTCATCCAGGCGGATATCTCCGCCATGTCGTTTCATAATATCATAGGAAATGGACAGACCCAGTCCGACCCCGCTCTCCTTGTGCCGGGTATAGAACGGTTCAAACAGATGCGGAATGGCGTCCGATTCTACGCCGGGTCCTTCATCCCGGATGGTAATGGCCAGCATTCCCGGTTCCGTATCCTGAGCGATATCAATCATGATCCGTCCGGAAAATGCCATCGCCTCCAGGCCATTCTTCAGTATGTTGAAAAATACCTGCTTCAACCGGTCCGCATCTCCGAACACGATTGCCTGCAACCCCGATTCCGGCGCGACGATACTGTATTCGCCTTCCGGAAAAGCGGTTGAGATAGACAACACGGTCTCCCGGATCACCGACACCAGGTTCATGGTTTCCATTTCCAGGTTGTCTCTTCCACCGGTAAAGTCCAGCAGCTGGTTGGTCAGATTCCCCAGTTGCCGAACTTCACTCCGCAGCAGATGCAGGGTTTCCGGCAGTTTTTCCGGTTGCTGTTCAATGGCAAACAGGCAATTCTTAATTACCCGGATCGGGTTGTTAATCTCGTGAAGAATGTTCCCGGTGACACGTCCCGCCGTGGCCAGTCGTTCAATCTCCCGGATTTCCTCTTCCATGGATCGCCGAAGCTGCTCCTCCCGGTCGATTCGGGCCAGCAACCGGTTAAAGGACCGTTGCAACAGGGTGATTTCATCATTTCCTTTCTCCGGCACCGGGTTGAATCCCAGTTTGCCAACATTGGCACCGGACACCGCCTCTGCCGTTTCCATGATCCGCCTGAGCACGATGCTCTCCACCCCGGTGGACAGCACAATAATCAGCGTGAGCACGGCCACCAGCAACAGACCCATGCTGACCAGCGTGGAATGATACAGCACTTCAAACAGGGAACGCTCCAATACCACACGCAGCCCGAACAGGTTCCGGTGAAAATAGTCCTGGACAGGAAACTCAAGCACCAGCTCCAGGCCGGTTCGATGAATGGTCAATGTCTTTTCCGGATCAATTTCTTCAACCGGAATCAACCAGACCCGCTCCCGGACCGTTTCCCCGATGGCATCGATCAGCGGCTGCCGGATCCCCCGTCCCATGACGAGAAATCCCCGTTCCGGCCCGCTGCCGTCACTACGGACAATAGGCTGGGAACTGATGAACAGGGGACTCCCTTCTGACGGGAACATACCGGTAACCAGGTGATCATCCCGTTGAAACAATGCGTTCAGCGTCTGTTTGTGCGGAACCTGTTTCACCAGGACGGGACCGTCCGGTGCCTGCACCAGGTACACCGAAAAAACAGGATCATGGGCTTCATTAAAGACGCCCACATAGTCAATATTCAGCGACTCAAATACTTCCTGTGGAAATGCCTCTGCTTCAAACTGCGGGGTCCAGTCATTGACAGCCCGATACATGGCGTCCCAGTTGGACCAGTCTTCGTTCAGTGAAACCAGGTCATGCAGTGTACGATCCAGGACACCCTGTACCTGCATGACCGTTTTGCGGGCAAACATTTCTTCCTGCTCCAGCAGCTTTGGCTGGTGATACAGGTAAAAAATCGCCAGGTAGGCAATGAGGAACAGCAATGTCAGAATGCCCACCAGCCGTGTCACTTTTCCCTTCAGGGAACGCACCGGCATCTGGACATTGTTTCTTCCGCCTGTGATAATCTGTCTGGGCATTTCCCCCCCGAATTTTCCGCAGTATATCACAGCACGATTATCCTCCTTATCGGACAATTGCGTGATGCCGTAAATTCCGGTATATTGGGTAAACCATGAGAGAAGCTGTCGCAAAACCCGCATTGATTCTATTGAGCGGCGGCCTGGATTCGGCCACCGTTCTCGCCATCGCAAAAGCTTCCGGTTATCAGGTCACCGCCATGAGTTTTGACTATGGACAACGGCACCGCCATGAGTTGGACCGGTCGGCTGAATTGTGCCGTAAGGCAGACGTCAAACACTTCGTTATGAAAATTCCGCTGAACCGGTTGGGCGGATCCGCGTTGACAGACCCGACTATCGATGTACCGGATATTCCGGAAGCAGAAATCGGGTCCGGCGGTATTCCCATCACCTATGTGCCAGGCCGAAACATGATTTTCCTGGCCATCGCGGCCGCCTATTGCGAACAGAACAACATCACGGACCTGTTTATCGGTACCAACGCGGTGGACTATTCCGGCTACCCGGACTGCCGCCCGGCCTTCATCCAGGCCATGACTGCCGCAGCCAACCTGGGGACACGGTTTGCCGATGAAGAACGCAGGCTCATCATTCATACACCGCTGGAGAACCTGTCAAAAGCACAGATCATTCGCAAGGGACTGGAACTGGGTGTCGATTACAGCCTGACCACCACCTGCTATAACCCGCTGGTGGATGGCAATCCGTGCGGCAAATGCGATGCATGTAAATTGCGGCGACGGGGTTTCCTGGATGCCGGATCCCGGGACCCGCTGCCCTATCCGGATGAGAATTGACGCAATCGATAACATAAAAAGGGAGATCAGATGAAACGAACCATCATCAGTTGTTGCCTGCTGGTACTGGCCCTGGGCTGTGTCACCACGCCCCAATCCACACCGGCACCGAGCGCGACCACCCATATTTCAACATCAGCGGCGACCTGGTCCGATGTTGACAACCGGGTAAAAAGCGACCCGGCCATTGAATCCATTATCAAACCCTACCGGGACCAACTATACGCGGAAATGAATCGTGTGATCGGCTCGGCGGAGAATGATCTGGTCAGAGGCAGACCGGAAAGCACGCTGGGCAACTTCGTTTGCGATGTGCTGCTGGAAACCGCCCGTAAATTCACCGAGGTGGATTGTGCCATCACAAACTCCGGCGGATTACGGGCCCCCATTTTCAAGGGTGAAATCACCATCGGCAGTATCTTCCAGCTGATGCCCTTTGAAAACCGCGTTGTCGTGGCTGAATACAGCGGCAAGGATTTTGTCGCCATGATCCAGGAAATTGCGGAAAACGGCGGATGTCCGCTGGCAGGGTTGACCATTGTTTCCACCGGCGGGATTGTCACCGCCTACGTGGGGGAACAGGAAGTGGTGGACCACAAGCGGTACCGGGTGGCAACCATTGATTACCTGCTGAAGGGTGGTGGAAACCTGGAAACGCCCGCACGGGGGAAACTGGTAGCAGACACCGGGGTCCTCCTTCGGGAAGCCCTGATCGCCTATGTGCAGGAGAAAAAGAACATTGCCGTGGCCATTGAAGGAAGGATGGTGATCCAATGAAACGTCGTCAATTCATTCAAACCCTGGGGGTTCTGGGCTGTACGCCGGCACTGGCCCGGATGGACTGGCTGTTCCCCAAGGACAGTACCATACACCTGTTTCATACCAACGACACCCATTCCCGGATTGATCCGTTTCCGATGAGTGACAAGCGAAACGGAGGCAAAGCCGGCGTTGCAAGACGGGCTACCCTGTTCAAGAAATTCAGGGAACAGTATGCCCACACATTGTTCCTCGATGCCGGTGATACCTTCCAGGGCACCCCGTATTTCAACTATTATGAAGGCAAACTGGAATACCGGCTCATGTCCGAACTGGGTTATGACGTGGTCACACTGGGGAACCATGACTTTGACAGTGGCGTGGACAAACTCCTGGCCGCCATGGAAGAAGCCCGGTTTGAGTTTGTCGTTGCCAACTATGAAATCACCAATCCACTGCTCCGTGCACGGGTCAATCCATACCGGGTGGTCGAAAAAGCCGGCGTTCGCGTGGGCATTTTCGGTTTGAGTGTCACCTTCAAGGGACTGGTTACGGCGGACAACCACAAGGGTGTCACCTACCAGGACCCGGTGGCAACCGCCCATCGAACAGCGACTCACCTGCGCACCGCGGAAAAGTGCCAGGTGGTCATCTGCCTGTCTCACCTGGGCATTGACGGGGCCAGCGGAGAAGCGGGTGACATCCACGTGGCCAACCAGGTATCTGGCATTGACGTCATCATTGGGGGTCATTCCCATACGTTCATGGACAGCCCGCTGATGGTCACCGGACCGGACGGATGGCAGACCCTGATCCACCAGGTCGGGTTTGCCGGGCTCAGGGTCGGCCACGTCATGCTGTCCCTGGATCGAGCCGGTGGCGTTATCGCCACGGGCGGCCATTACGAGGTGGGCTGATGATTGTGCTGGGCGTGGAATCCTCCTGTGACGACACCGCTGTCGCCGTCGTCCGGAACGGTACCGAGGTGCTGGCATCGGTCATCTCCTCCCAGATCCACGTCCACGCGGAATATGGCGGTGTTGTGCCGGAACTGGCCTCCCGGGAGCATGTAAAAAACATCCGGACGGTCTATCGTGCGGCGCTGAAGGAAGCCGGGATCACGCTGGACCAGGTGGACCTGATCGGGGTTACCAACGGACCGGGGCTCCTGGGTGCCCTGCTCATCGGGTTGTCTTTTGCCAAGACCCTGGGATTTTCCCATAACATTCCGGTCATTCCGGTCAATCATATTCAATGCCATATCCAGAGCGCGTTCATTGAATTCGGGGACCGGATCCAGTTCCCGGCCGCCGCTTTCGTGGTCTCCGGGGGTCATACCCACCTGTTCCGGATGGAACAGGACCGTTCCCTGAAGCTGCTGGCCCGCACCCGGGACGATGCCGTGGGAGAAGCATTCGACAAGATGGCCAAAATGCTGGGGTTGGGCTATCCCGGTGGTCCGATCATTGACAAGCTGGCTGTGGATGGTGATGAAACGCGGTATAAACTGCCCCGTCCCCGCATGTCAGACGGCAGCATGGACATGAGTTTTTCCGGCATCAAGACGGCCGTATTCCGTCTGATCCGGGAAGAGGGTGATCAGCTGGATGTACCATCGCTGGCCGCCTCTTTTCAGAAAACCGTGGCCGACATCCTGATTGACCGGGTGATCAAGTTTCAAAAAGAAAATCCGTTTCAATCGGTTATCCTCTCCGGTGGCGTCTCCGCAAACCGGTACCTGAGAAAACGGTTTGAAACCCGGTTCCCGGGTCATGCATTTCTGCCCTCCATGAAGTATGCCACCGACAATGCCGCCATGGTGGCATCCCTGGCCTATGAACACCGGAATGATACGCCCGCCCCCCTGCACCAGGAGGCATTTCCTACCTGGATTCTTGCCAAAGGTTGATCATGGAACCGCGCTATATCTACCTGACCGTTTTTGTCCTGTACATCGCCATCGTACTGGCATTTGCCTGGTTCAAGCGGGAAAAGCCCGACGCGGACAGTTTCTGGACCGAAAACCGCTCGGTGTCGGGCTGGCGCGCCGGCATCTCGCTGTCCGCCACCTTCATGTCCATCAGCTGGAGCGTGGTGTATGGCATCGAGGTATTTCTCAACTATGGTCTGGGCGGATTCTTTGTCCTGTCCCTGCCCTGGATCCTTGTACTGGGCATTTTCATCATACTGGCACCGAAGCTTCGGAACATTCCCGTATTCAGCCAGCCGGAACTGATCAGCAGGAAATTCGGCAAACGGGCCGGACAACTGGCCGCCATCCCGATCCTGGGGGTGTTCGTGATCTGGGCCGGCGCGGAAATGGATGTGGCAGCCGCCCTGCTGGGCAATGCCACCGGCATTGCCCCACTGGCCATCCTCCTGGCCATCGCGTTGACCATCGCATTGTACATGACCATCAGCGGCACCCGTGCCGTCATCATTACCGACGTCATCCAGTATGTGCTGGTGGCCCTGTTCTTCGTCCTGATCATACAGGCCGGGTATGCCCGTGGTGAGGTAAACCCGGCAGTCCTGCAACTGGATCGGAACCGGATCCATCCCCTGTTCATCCTGATCACGTTCATTGCCTATCTGCCCGGATGGCTGGCGGAAACCGACATCTGGATCCGCCTGCAGATCACCCGGAGCGGGAAAGACGCGCGGCGGGCCATGATCATTGCATGGGGAAACGGTATCCTGTTCGTGTTCCTGATGCCGCTGGCAGCCGCCCTGTTCGTTTCAGGTACGGTCGCAAACGGGACGGAAGCGGTACATGCCCTGATGGCACTGCTGAACAACGGATTTGCCATCGGTATTGCCGCCATCGGACTGGTGGCAGCTTCCATGTCCACCATTGACACCTGTGTGAATGTATCCGCCATGACGCTGGCCTATGATCTGCCGGCAAACCGGTCCCAACGGGGAAACCGGGCGGCTGTCTGGATCACCACCCTGCTGGCGGTCCTGTTCGCCCTGTACTCCAACACCCTGAAAGACGCCTTTTACCTGTCGTCCGGGCTGCTGTCCACAACGCTGTTCCTGCCGGTTGCCGCGTGTTACATCGGATGGGGAAACCGGTCCGGGGTACTGGCCGTTCTGATCGGGGGGCCGCTCATCACCATATGCACCTATGTCCTGGAGAAACGCGGGATCATTGGTATTCCCGGCTCTGGCGGGGTATCCTATATCCTGATCTCATTCACCGCGACCGTGCTGCTGTTCATCCTGTTCTCAATGACAGGCCGGTCGAAAACGGAGCAATCGTCATGATCCCCACATTGACCATAACCGATAAACGGGCACTGAGACGGATTTCCACCGGTTTCAAGTGGGTATATGCAAATGAAATCCGGTCACTGGCCGGAACAGAACCCGGTCAGTGGGTGGAATTGGCCACCGGTTCCGGGGAATTCCTGGCCGCCGGAACGGTAAACCCCAATTCACTGATCGCGGTACGAATCCTGACACAGAAACGGGAAACCCCCAACCAGGCGTTTTTTGAAAAACGAATCCGGAAAGCCCGGGAATTCCGGGAAGGCCGGATCGATCTGGACAACTGCCGCCTGGTGTTTGCCGAGGCCGACGCATTGCCGGGATTCATCTGTGACAGTTTCGGGGGCGAAGTGTTCAGCGTCCAGTTGAATACAGCCGGTGCGGAACAACTGCGTAAACCGTTCCTGGCGGCGCTGCGGTCCGTGATGGGCAACCGGCCGGTCATGTTGAAGAATGAGAGCATGTTCCGGGAATCGGAAGGGCTGGAGACCGGGGTGGAAACCGGCGAACCCGTTCCGGAGACGGTGACCATCCGGGAAAACGGCCTGGACATCCGCATCCCCACCACGTCCGGTCAGAAGACAGGATATTATTTTGACCAGCGGGAGAACAAGCGGCTGTTCCGGCAGTATGCCCACGGCGATGTTCTGGACTGCTTTTCCTACGTCGGGGGCTTCGGTCTCCATGCGGCGGAAAAAGCGGACACCGTGCTGTTCGTGGACAGTTCTGCAACGGCAATCACATTCTGCCGGGGAAACATGGAAATGGGCGGTCATGCCCACGGGGAATTCAGAAAAGCCGACGGGTTTGACGCCCTGGAAGCACTGGCCCGGGAAGGCCGTAGATTTGACCTGATCTCACTGGACCCGCCCGCCTTCATCAAGAACCGAAAATCTCTGGCGCGGGGCACGAAAGCTTATATCCGGCTGAACCGCCTGGCATTGTCGCTGCTGAAACCCGGCGGTGTGCTGTTTTCCATGAGTTGTTCCCACCTGATGGACATCCAGTTGTTTGACGAGGTGTTGCGGAAGGCGGTTTCAGCATCCGGCGTCGATGTCCGCACCATTCACCGGCTCTACCAGGCACCGGACCATCCGGTTCTTCCTGTCATGAAGGAAACCGAATACCTCAAGGGACTGGTCCTCCGGAACCGTCCATGAGTGCATCCCGCCGGGCTCTGGATAACAGTGAACCCAACGGACAACAGTCACACCGTGGGGTTCGCTTCAGACAGTATTGCTTGCCCGTTTCCACAATGCCCGCATGAAACTCTTTCATCATTTCCACATCCCCGGGCAGATGTGACACCACCCAGGCCTGGAAACCCTCATAGCTGCTGTTTGCCACTTCAATTCCGTGACGGGACAGGAGACGGCGGGCATACGCATCCACGACAAAGGTCGGGCGGTTACCAACGTACAGCAGGATGGCATCCGCCGTTTCCGGACCGATACCGGGAATGGCCAGCAGTTGCCGACGGCAACCATCGGTTTCCGTCCCGGACAGAAAACCGGTGACACCGGTATGGTTCTCATGCACCAATGCTGCCAGTTCCAACAAGGTCCGTGCCTTCCTGCGAAAACAGCCGGCCGGCCGGATGTACGTTATCAATTGCCCGGCATCCAGGTCAATCATATCCACCAGGGCATGAACACCAGCCTGCTTCAGGTTGTGCAGTGCCTTTTCCACTGAAATCCAGGACGTCCCCTGGGTCAATACGGCACCGATCACGATCTCGTCGGGTGTCTCTGCCGGCCACCATCCCAGCGGACCGTAGTGGTCCCGCAGTCCCCGCTGCATGTCCCGAAGCATGTTAACCTGGATTCGTTCGGCATGCGGATATACACCCATAATCGCTCCCGGCATAAAAAAACGGCCTGTTCAGGCCGTTTTCTCAGATGAAAAATGGTCGGAGCGAGAAGATTTGAACTTCCGACCCCACCCACCCCAAGGGTGTGCGCTACCAGGCTGCGCCACGCTCCGACGTGCAAGCTACATTATAGGAGGCATACCCGAAAATTCAACGCTTTTCTCGTGTCCTGTCAGATGAATATGGCTCTCGAAACTGAATCCGGACGGATCACCCGAAAAGCAGGATCGTCTCAGAACAGATGGTTGGAAACCGCAATTTCAGCCGCCTCGTCACGGGCAAAATCCGATAGCAACTGGTCCACGTTTTCCGTCCGTCCGCCGGTTCGTGCTTCAATGAACCGGAGTACCCGCAACTCCCTGGCCATGATGCTGAGCAGCAATTTTTCAGAAATACCGCAGGACTTCAACCAATAGCCATTGTTAAACAGATAACCATGGTTTGCATTGAGCACATGGACAGCCAGTCGGAACCACCCATCCTGCATTTGACCGCCCCCATACAACCGGACCTGTTCGAACAACCGTTCAATGTGGATCATCCGTTGCAGCAGTTCAGTATCGGATGCTGAAAAAACTTCGGGGAGGGGCCTGCCGGTGTGAAAGGCATAATATGCACGAACTTCGGAAAGGGTTACCGGGCGGTTTCCCACAATCAGCGCAATCCTGTCAATGGGCACCTTGTCGGCACCCAGCACCGGGCATGTCAGGCAGAAAAGGAGGCTAAACCTCCATAACATCCTGTTCTTTTTTCTTCGCCAGGTTGCCGATTTCTTCCACATATTTGTCCGTCAGTTTCTGAATATCGTCTTCCGCCTTGTGCTCCTCGTCCTCGGTAATCATCTTTTCCTTGAGCATGTCCTTGACCGTATCCCGGCCGTCACGACGGATATTCCGGACCGCCACCTTACACTGTTCTTCATACTCATGGACTTTCTTCACCAGGGACTTGCGCCGTTCCTCGGTCAGGGGCGGAATGGGCACGCGGATGATCTTTCCGTCATTGGCCGGGTTCAGTCCCAGGTCGGACATCTGTATTGCCCGTTCAATGGCCGCAATGCTGGTTGCGTCAAACGGTGATATCACAACAAGGGTGGCGTCCGGTGCCGCGATGGTGGCCAACTGGTTGATGGGCATTTCGCTCCCATAATAATCCACCCGGATGTTGTCAAAAATGGTCACGGTTGCCCGGCCGGTACGAAGCGAAGACAGTTCACTCTTGAACACGTCCAAGGTTTTCTTCATATGGGATTCGGTATCTTTCAATACGTCCTGGATCATATGGTCCCCCTTTGTTTACTTGACGATTGTTCCAACAGCCTCACCCTGGATGATCCGAACCAGGTTACCCGGTTCCATCATGCTGAAAACGATGATGCTCAGGTTGTTTTCCATACTCAATGAAATCGCGGTTGAATCCATCACCCGCAGTCCCTCTTTCAGGACCGTCATGTAATCGACTTCCGGCAGAAATTCAGCGGTATTGTCTTTGACCGGGTCTGCTGTGAACACACCCTTCACCTTGGTGGCCTTCAGCAGGACCTCGGCATTGATTTCGATGGCCCGGAGCGAAGCAGCGGTGTCCGTGGTAAAAAACGGGTTGCCGGTTCCGGCACCAAATATCACCACCCGGCCCTTTTCCAAATGACGGACTGCCCGACGGCGAATGAACGGTTCGGCAACGGCGCGAATTTCAAGCGCAGACATGACCCGCGTGGGAATGCCTTTCTTCTCCACCGCGTCCTGGAGCGCCAGGCAATTGATCAGCGTCGCCATCATGCCCATGTGATCGCCGGCCACCCGGTCCAATCCCATTTCACTGCCGGAAACACCCCGGAAGATGTTTCCCGCCCCGATGACCACACCGATTTCCACACCCATCCGGTGCGCCTCGGCGATCTCACCGGCCAGTCGTTTTACGACCGCATGATCAATCCCGAAACCGCCTTCACCCATGAGCGCTTCCCCGCTCAATTTCAATAAAATACGCTTATAACGAATCGGTTTTGTGTTCTGTTCCATGGGCATACCTTATCATTTTTTGCCGGTCACAGGCAAGGGTAAACGCGGCCGCCCCGGGCCCCGGGATCCGCTCTTTGACAGTTTCTTTACATCCATCAGAAGTTTCACACACAACCGGAGGTTACCGTATGCGTATCGGGCATTTCGTATGCCAATTACTCTGGATTTCGATTTTTTGGAGGTCATTTCCATGAAGAAGTTTACCTGGATCGTTGCAATTTTGATGGTACTGGCGCCGCTGTCAGCCGTTGCCGGTGATGGACTGAAGTTCAAGTCCGACCTGCGGCTGCGTTATGAATACAAGGATGCCGATGGCAAATCCAACCGTGGCCGTGCCCGGTTCCGGCTCCGGATCGCCGCCGAACACGCGATTGATGAAAACTGGACCGTCGGGTTCCGCCTGGCTTCCGGTTCCGACCAGGATCCCACCAGCACCAACCAGTCCATGGATGATGCGTTTGAACAGAAGAGCGTCTGGATCGATCGCGCATATGCCATCTACAAGGCCGGCAACTTCAAGCTGTCCGCCGGTAAGATTGCCAACCCGTTCAACACCACCGACATCATGTGGGACAGTGACATCAACCTGGAAGGTGTTGCCGAACAGTTCAAGCTGGGCAAAAACGGTTATGTGACCCTGGGTCAGATGATCCTGGCGGAAAACTCCTCTGCTTCGGACGCTTTCCTGGTGGGTGGACAGGCCGGTATCAAAGTGAACCGCCTGAACCTGTCCGTGGGTTATTACACCTACAACAACTACGTTGAAAACAGTCCCAAGGCCGGCGGCAACCTGTTCGAAAACGGCACCGAGTTCAGCCTGATGGATTTCCTGGTGAAATTCAAGGTAAACGACAACTTCTCCGTCTGGGCACACTATGTGGTCAACGCCGACGCCGAAGTAACCGCAACCACCGGTGACAAGGAAGACACCGCTATGGGTATCGGTTTTGAATACAAGGTTGACGACTGGAAGTTCAAGGCCAAGTATGCCGACATCCAGCCCAACTCCGTGATCGGTGCTTTCGCCGACTCCGATTTCGGCGGCGCCAACCGCCAGGGTTACAAGATCAGCATCGACAAGAAGCTCCGCAAGAACATAACTTTCGGCGCTTCCTACTTCGATACCGAACAGTCTTCTGACAGCGAAAAAGGGTTCAAAATCCTTCAGCTGGACCTCAAATACAAGTTCTAACGAACGCGAACACGCAAAGAAGAAGGCCGGGTGTCATACCCGGCCTTTTTCATGGTTTGATTGGCTGCTTCCTAGTTTATCGGATCCGGTACGGACAGGATGATAGGCAACACCACCGGGAATGTTTTCATCCGTTTCCGGAAATAGCTCCTGAGGGCGGATCGGATCTTGGGCCGGGTATGCTCCCAGTCCCACCGTTCTTCCGGCTCCAGGCTCTCAAACCGTTCCCGGACCACGTCCCGGATCATGGCCATTTCGTCCTCGTCATCCGAAAGCAGCACGAATCCCCGGGTAATCACTTCCACGTCACCCACCAGCTGGCCCGTCCGTTCTTCCACCAGTAATGTGACGATAATCAGGCCGTCTTCGGACAGGCGCCGCCGGTCCCGCAAGGCCATCCCTTCCAGCTCTTCATGCCGTTCCCCTTCAATGTAACGATACTGGATATCAATGGTACCCGTCTGACGGACATGACCATCCCGCAATTCCACCAGGTCCCCATTTTCGATCACATGCACATCCCGTCGGAGCAATCCCATTTCCCGGGCCAGTTTGGCATGATGTTCCAGTTGTTTCCGGGCACCGTGTATGGGAATAAACTGTCTGGGTTTCAACAGGCTGAATACCATTTTCAGCTCTTCCCGACTGGCATGACCGGATACATGGACTTCGGAAACCTCTTCATAATGGACCCGGGTCCCCAGGCGGTACAGGTTGTTGATCACACGGGTCACCTGCTTTTCGTTCCCCGGAATGGTTTTGGCCGAAATGATCACGGTGTCCTCGGGGTACAATTCCACTTCCTTCATCTCGCCCCGCACCAGCCGGGACAGGGCAGCCATGGGCTCTCCCTGCGAACCGGTTGTAATCACGATCAGCCGGTGCTCCGGAATGTCCCGGATATCCTTCCGGTTCAATACCACATCGGGCGGCACATCCAGGTATCCCAGCGAGCGGGCCACGCCCACAGCATTCTCCAGGCTGCGACCCATGAGCACTACCTTCCGATTCCGGTCACGGGCGATCCGGATAATCTGCTGAATCCGGTGGATGTGGCTGGAGAAACAGGCCACGACCACCTTCTGCCGGCATTCCCCGATAATCCGTTCCAGTGACTGGCCCACCGTACTCTCGGAGAGGGTGAAGCCCCCCTTGGAAACGTTGGTGGAATCAGACATGAGCAGGTCAATTCCCTTGCGACCCCAATCGGTAAAGCCGGCAAAATCAAACGGCTTCCCGTCAATGGGCGTCTGGTCAATCTTGAAATCACCGGTATGAAAAATATTACCGGCCGGGGATTCGATGGCCAGTGCCACCGCGTCGACAATGCTATGGGTCACCTGCAAGGGATGGATCCGCAATGCGTCAAATGTCAGGGTTTCCCCTGCTTTCATTTCATGGAAACGGATGTCGTTGCCACAATCATGTTCTTCCATCCGCCGTTTGATAAAACCGATGGTCAACCGGGTGGCGTACACGTCCACGTCCCGGTTGAGAGCATGACAGAGAAACGGTACACCGCCAATATGGTCCTCATGACCGTGGGTAATGACAATGGCCCGCACCAGGTGGGCCAGGTTCAGCTCCTTCAGGAACTCAAAATCCGGGACCACCAGGTCAACGCCCGGCAGGTCCGTGTCCGGGAACATGACACCCGCGTCAACGATCACGATGGTGTCATTGTGGCGAATCAACATGGAATTCATGCCGAATTCCCCGACCCCGCCGATGGGCAGAATCTGCAATGTGTCCCGGTTATAGGTGTAATTCATACGTACAAAACTCCTTGTAAATCTCAATCAGTTGCCGGTTGGATAGCTGATCCACCCGCACATTGGTCGGGTATCCCAGCTTCTCCGGAATACCGGCAGCATCCGGCCCGAACCGTTTCAGGTTGCGGACCAGCAGTTTTCTTCTGTTTTCATAAATCAACCGGCAGAATCGAAAGAATGCCGGTTCGGGTGCAATCGGAAAATCCGTCCGGCGACGGAAATGGAGAACAGCAGAGTCCACCTTGGGCGGTGGACTGAAGCTGCCCGGTTTCAGCCGCATCATCTCTTCCACGTCATACCAGGTAGTCACCGCCAGGTGCAACGGCCCCGGTTCCTTCCGGATCCGGTCCGCCACTTCCTTCTGATACATCAACACCATTTCCGGAATCCTGGACATGGTGTGGCAGAGCATGAATGTGACGGGGGATGAGATATTGTAGGGCAGATTGGAAACGACCGCCGCTGAATCAACGGTGGAGATCAGTTCCGGAAAGATCTGCAGCACGTCACCGGCATGAATAATCACCCGGTTACCGAACCGCTCTTTCAGGGGAGCCACAAGACTCTCGTCTTTTTCAACCAGGTGGATACTGTCAAGACGGGACAGCAGCGCTTCGGTGAGGATACCCGCGCCCGGTCCGATTTCAATTACCGGTCCCGGGTCACCGTCCAGGAAACCGGCGATGCGCCTGGCGGTATCCGGATTGGTCAGAAAATGTTGTCCCAGGTGCTTCTTTCTTACTGCGGATACCATTCCGTGAGCAATTCGAGCAACTGGTGTACCTGTTTGGGACCGGTCAGGTTGAAGCGGGAATGGACATTGTACTTGCCCTTCCGCTTCTGGTAACGGACAAGCCGTACCTTCGCTTCACCGAATTCACCGTCCGGTTTGCGTTCCCGATACTGGTACGCAACCGTGGACCAGGCTCCCTTGGCGAGGATATGGCGGGCTTCTTCTTTTACCACCAGTTCCCCGTCTTCATACCGTTCCAATGTAATGTCTTCAAGTTCCATTTCAATTCCCTGTCACTTACCGGATACCGTGAGAATCCGGTGGATGGACACATCGCCCATCTCGTCCACATCAATCCGGCAGGCGGCAAACCAGGATTTGCCCCGCGCCGGGGTCAGCCGTTCATTGATACCTGTGCGCATCCGCCGGATCGCCGCGGGCGGTTCCACGCCAATCACGGAATTTACCGCCCCGGTCATCCCCACGTCCGTCAGAAACGCGGTACCGCCGGGCAGGATCCGTTCATCCGCGGTCTGCACATGGGTATGGGTACCCAGGACTGCGGTGACCTTGCCGTCAAACGCATGGGCAAACGCCGCCTTTTCCGCGGTGGCTTCTGCATGCAGGTCCACCAGCACCAGGTCCGTTTCATGGGTATCCAGGTATTTTTCCAGTGTCCGGAACGGACAGTCCACCGAGGGCATGAAGGCCCGTCCCATCAGGTTGATCACGGTCAACGAACGGGAATCAGGCAACTGGATGGTCCATGCGCCGTTCCCGGGGACTTCCGGTGGATAATTCATGGGGCGGAGAATATGCGGCAGGTCTTCCAGCAGACCCGCCGCTTCTTTCTTGTCAAAAATATGGTTGCCCGAGGTAAAGCAACGGACACCTGCCGCGGTCATCTCCGCGATCGTGTCCCGGGTGATCCCGAACCCATGGGCGAGATTCTCGCAATTGGCGATCACCACGTCCAGGTTGTGTGCTTCCTGCAATTCCGGCAGTGTTTTCTCAACGGCCAGGCGACCGGTTCGCCCGACGATGTCACCGATAAACAACAGCCGAATCATGCAACCATCCCTGCAACAGCGCCATTACTTGGCATATTCAATTGCGCGGGTTTCCCGGATCACGGTCACCTTGATCTGACCGGGATAATCCAGTTCTTCCTCAATCTTCTTGGCAACGTCCTTGGACAGCCAGTATACCCGATCATCATCCACCTCTTCGCTCTTGACGATAACGCGGATTTCACGGCCGGCCTGGATCGCGTAAGACTTGTTCACGCCTTCAAAGCCCCTGGCAATTTCTTCCAGTTTTTCCAGCCTGCGGATGTAGGTTTCCAGGATCTCCCGGCGGGCCCCCGGCCTTGCGGCAGACAGCGCGTCAGCGGCCTGGACAATTACGGCTTCCAGGGTGTTCATTTCCACGTCGCCGTGGTGGGATTCCACGCAGTGGATCACCGGCTCGGTTTCACCGAAACGCCGGAGCAGTTCCACACCGATTTCCACGTGGGTACCTTCGATTTCCTTATCGATGGCCTTCCCGATGTCATGGAGCAAGGCGCCCCGCTTGGCAATCTTGGTATTGGCACCCAGTTCCTTGGCCATGAACGTGGCGATATAGGCCACTTCCTTGGAGTGCTGAAGAATGTTCTGTCCATAAGATGTACGGAACTTGAGACGACCAATCAGCTTGATCAGCTTGGGATGGATATCGCCCACGCCCAGCTCATAAACGGTGTTTTCACCCTCTTCCTTGATCTGGGCATCCAGTTCCATCTTGACCTTTTCCACCACTTCTTCAATCCGGCCCGGATGGATCCGTCCATCTGAAATCAGCCGTTCCAGTGACAATCGGGCCACTTCCCGGCGAATGGGATCAAAGGAAGAAACAATCACCGCTTCCGGTGTATCGTCAATAATCAGATCAACACCGGTAGCCTTTTCCAACGCGCGGATATTCCGGCCTTCCCGGCCGATGATCCGCCCTTTCATATCATCGTTGGGCAAATCCACCACGGACACCGTGGTTTCGGAAACGTAATCGGACGCCGACTTCTGAATGGCCAGGCCAATAATCTTCTTGGCTTTCTGCATGGCCGTCACTTCGGCTTCCTCTTCCATTTTCCGGACCTTGGTGGTAACCGTTTTCTTCGCTTCTTCTTCCACCAGTTTCATCATTTCATGCTTGGCGGCATCACGGGAATACCCCGAAATCTGTTCCAACCGCCGTACCTGTTCATCTTTCAGCGTGTGAATTTCCTGTTCCTGGTTGGCCAGTTCCACCGCCTGGCGCTTGAGGTTGTGTTCCCGGTTGTCCAACGCCTTTTCCTTGTCATCCAGGTTGGACATCCGTTTTTCCACCACGTCCTCTTTCCGGACCAGGCGTTTTTCCATTTCGTTGATTTCCTGCTTTTTCTCTCCGATCTCGCGCTCAACTTCTTCTTTCAGCTTCTGTTTCAGTTCTTTGGCTTCAAGTTCCGCACGGCGCTTGATCTGCTCCGCTTCCTGCGTGGCCAGACGCACCACGTCAGCGGCCTTCTGTTCAGAGGCCTCTTTCAATTGCCGATCTTTGCGGCGCTTATACGAATAGAAAGCAATGAGCGAGAGATTGGACAGGATAAGTGCCACCACTGCGATAGCCAAACCTGTAACCATGATCTCCTCCGGTCTTTTATACACGCCGGATGGAGGAAGTTGTGGCCCCGTGAAACCGTGTGAGGGATTCGAATGAACCTGGCTCACCAGGTGGGCACATCTGCTGACCATCGGGCGACCCGGCCTGCGGGCCGACTCACCAGGCCAACGTCACGTTCCCGCTACATATGTGTTGGCTCAACCGCGTTCCAACATCACGGGTTTCACAGGACCCGTTTCTCTGTAAGAGAACTTTCAATCATTCCGATTATGCTCTCAAGCTTGGTCACGACTTGCGGGTTGTCCGCTTTCCGGCATTCTTTCATCAACTTGAAATAGTCATCTATCACCGTTAGTGATGCCAGAACAAGAAGCCTGTAAAAATCAACGCTTCCGGTCGCTTCCGCCAACTCCTTCATCCGGGAATCGAGGAACTGGGCCATCTCCATCACGTAAGCTTCATCGTAACGGGAGGAAATCTTGTATTCCTTCCCGTAAATCCGGAGATTATAGACCGCCATCCTCCGACTCCATGAGCGTGTCAATTGAGTTAATAATCTGCCCTATACGGCCTTCAACATCAGATATCTTCGAGGATGTTTCAAGAGCGTCCTCGAGCTCTTTGGTTAATGATTCAATCCGCTTTTTCAAGACGGTATTCTCTTCGTTGATTGTCTCATACTCCCGGATCAACTGGGAAACCTTTTTTTCCAGCAGTTGCACCATCCGGTCCATCATCGCAATGACGCTCCAAACGTATCCAGGAATGCCGAAACAATCCGGTCATGGGTCTCACTGACCTCTTCACTGTTCAGGGTCCGCTCCTCAGACTGGTATACAAAATTCACCGCAAGACTGACCTTTCCTTCCGGAACGCCCTTGCCTTCATACCGGTCAAACAGACGGACGGCCTGCAACAACGGGGCATCCTGTGCAAACAGGAATGCCTGTATATCTTCAAATGTCACGGTACGGTCCACAACAAATGCGGAGTCCCGTTCCACTTTCGGAAACTGACTGAACGACTTGAACCGGATGGACCGCCATTCCGCATCCAGCAGAATGGACAAATCCAGTTCAACCGCGACCACTTCATGGTCTATTTCATATGCCTTGCGCGTGGATTCGGACAATTCTCCCAGCACACCCACCACACGGCCACCCAGCATCAGGTCTACGGCTGCATCCGGGTTGAACGCCGGATGGGCTGACTGACGGTAGCCAATCAGACGATCGCCCAGCAACCTGTCCTGGACCTGTTCGATCAGGCCCTTCACGCGGAACGCGTCCATGCTGTCGGCCGAACCGTTCCAGGATTGTTCCAGCACGCCCTTTTTGGCCATCATGGCCAGTCCGGGCACTTCAACAGCAGGATCCCCCCCGCTGAAGTAGGTCCGACCCATTTCAAACAGGCGGACATCCTGGTTGCCCTGGCGGAGGTTCCGGGACACCACACCCGCCATGCTGGCCAGCATGGATGTCCGCATCACGCTGAGATTCTCCGTCAGCGGGTTGGCAATGGCAATCACATCATCCCGGTCCGGCCGGAACATCCGGTTGTCGGACGGGGAACAGAACGAATAGGTGACCGCCTCCTGGAACCCGGCGCCACGAAGGAGCGACGCAATCGCGTCGGTCAATTCCTCGATGGGCTCCGGTTCCCGACCCGGGGTTTCCAGGTCCGGCAGGGTAGACGGCAGATTGTTATACCCGTACATCCGGGCCACTTCTTCGATCAGGTCGATCTCCCGGTTCACATCGAGGCGGAATGCCGGTATGGCCCACCGCGTGGCGGTGTCCGTCTGGGAGACCAGGCCGAATCCCAATACCTGCAGAAAGGAAACCACACGATCACGTTCAACATCCGCGCCCAGGATCCGGGTGATATTCCGGTCCATCAGGTCGATTTCCATGGGCGTAAACGGTATCGGATAGGCATCCACCGGTTCCGGTGCAATTTCACCGCCGGCCAGTTCCGCGATCAGCATCGCCGCCCGGTCCGCTGCCTGCATGGCCATCTCAATATCCGCGCCCCGTTCAAACCGATGGGACGCATCGGTATGCAGGGCCAACCGCTTGGATGTCTTGCGAACGGAAACCGGGTCAAACCAGGCCGATTCAATGATGACATCCGTTGTATCTTCCCGGATTTCGGAATTCTCCCCGCCCATGACACCGGCCAGGGCAATGCCTTGCGCAGCATCCGCGATCAGGAGATCATCCGGTACCAGTTTCCGTTCTTCACCGTCCAGGGTCACCAACGTTTCGCCTTTGTTCGCCCGGCGAATAATGATCCGATCTCCATTAATGAAGCGACTGTCAAATGCATGGAGCGGATGGCCGGTTTCCCACAGCACATAGTTGGTGATATCCACAATATTGTTGATGGGCCGGATTCCCGCGCCGTTCAGCAGTTCCTGGAGCCAGGCCGGTGACGGTCCCACCTTCACGTTCCGGACCACCCGGGCCACGTAGCGGCCACACAGATCCGGGTCTGCAATTTCCACATCAATCGAAGCGGCGCATGGCCACCCGGTTTCACCGGATACGCCGGTTTCGGGAAATGTCAGCGTGCCATTGTTCGAGGCGGCCAGTTCACGGGCCAGTCCCAGGTAATTCATGGCATCCGGACGGTTGGTGGTCACATCAATATCCAGAACGGTATCGTTCTCACCGGGAATAATCTCGTCCACCGTCAACCCCTGATCGGTCAGAATCGCCGCCAGTTCTTCCACAGGCAACGCCGTATCAACATATTTTTTCAACCATTTGACACTGAATTCCATCTGACTGTCCTCTCGGGTTTAACTAGAACTGATTTAAGAACCGGACATCGTTGTCGAAGAACATCCGGATATCGGAAATGCCATACCGGAGCATCGCCACCCGTTCCACGCCCAGTCCGAACGCGAAACCGGACACGGTTTCCGGGTCATATCCAACATTTTTGAAAACCACGGGGTCTACCATACCGGCACCCAGGATTTCCAGCCATCCGCTGTTCTTGCACACACGGCAACCACTGCCGCCACACATGACGCAACTGACATCCACTTCAGCCGACGGTTCGGTGAACGGGAAGAAGCTGGGCCGCAGCCGCATGCCGGCGGACTCACCGAACAGTTTCTTCAGAAAATGTTCCAGCGTGCCTTTCAGATCGGCAAACGTGATATTTTCACCCACCACCAGGCCTTCCACCTGGTGGAACATGGGGGAATGGGTAATATCCGCGTCTTTCCGATAGACCCGGCCGGGCATGATGGCTTTGAACGGCGGTTTCCGCCCTTCCATCATATGGATCTGGGCGTTGCTTGTCTGGGTACGCAGCACCACTTCGTCACTGATGTAGAACGTATCCTGGGTGTCCCGCGCCGGATGGTTGGGACCGATGCCCAACGCTTCAAAATTGTACCAGTCCGTTTCCACTTCCGGCCCGCTGACCACTTCATATCCCATCCGTTCAAAAATGGTGATCAGGTCTTTCATGACCGTAGTCAGGGGATGGACGGTTCCCTGCCGGAACGCGGTGCCCGGAAGCGTCAGATCCAGGCGGTTTGCCGATGCTTTCGCCTTTCTGGATTGGGCTTCCAGTTCTTCTTTCCGGGTATTCAGGTGTTCTTCCACCAGCTTTTTGAATTGGTTGATCCGTTGTCCCAGTTGCGGCCGTTCTTCGGGCGCAGCAGTACCCAGTGAACTCATCAGGTCCTTGACCAGGCCCCGCTTCCGTCCCAGGTACTGATTCCGCAACTCTTCCAGTTCGGACAGAGATTGTGTGTTCTGCAGCTCCGAGATAAACGTCTCCTGATGATCCTGAATCCGGCTTGTCAGGTCAGTCATCGGAGAACCTTCAGGCGTTGGCTTCTTTGGCCTTGCTGGCAAGCTCCGCAAACGCATCCGGATTGGATACAGCCAGTTCGGCCAGTACCTTCCGGTCCAGTTCGATGCCGGCCTTTTTCAAACCGGTCATAAAGGTGCTGTACTTCAGGTCGTGCAGCCGTGCTGCCGCGTTGATGCGGACAATCCACAAGGAACGGAATTCCCGTTTCTTCCGGCGACGGTCACGATAGGCAAACGCCAGTGCCCGTTCAACGGTTTCTTTCGCTGTACGGTGCAGCTTGCTACGTCCGCCATAATAGCCCTTCGCGAGCTTTAAGATCTTTTTTCTTCTGTCTTTTCTCTTGGTTCCACGCTTAACCCTGGTCATGTCATCTTCCCTTTGTTGTCGGTTATACCGATTATGCGTAAGGAAGCATCTGCTTCAGAACAGCTGCATCCGCGCTGGATGCCACCGAACTCTGGCGCAGGTTCCGTTTCCGCTTGCGATTCTTCTTGGTCAGGATGTGGCTCTTGTTGGCATGGTTCAGCATCAGCTTGCCGGAGCCTGTCTTCTTGACGCGTTTGGCCGTTCCCCTGTGGGTTTTCAACTTCGGCATGTTTCCTCCCAATCCCGTGCGTACACTCGATAGATAATTTATTTCGTCCCGGAAGACTTGGGCACAAAAATCTGCACCATGTGGATGCCTTCCTGGGTCGGTTCCCGTTCCGGGGCACCGTATTCCGCCAATTCCTCTTTCAAACGGGCCAGGATTTCCCGCCCCTTGTCTTTATGTGCCAGTTCGCGGCCCCGGAAGCGAATGGTGATCTTGACCCGATCGCCCGCTTCCAGGAAACGAATCACATGCTTTTTCTTGAACGCATAGTCGTGTTCGTCGATTTTCGGCCGAAACTTCATCTCCTTGATCTGGATCCGTTTCTGTTTCTTCTTGGCCTGCTGCGCCCGTTTCTGCTCCATGTACAGGTATTTGCCGTAATCCATGATCCGGCATACCGGCGGCTTGCCGTTGGGCGCCACTTCTACCAGGTCCAGCCCTTTCTCAGCCGCAATCTCCAAAGCCCGTTCCGCGCTGATAATGCCCAGCTGCTCGCCGTCATCTGCAATCACGCGAATTTCCGGATCCCGAATCATGTCGTTGATCCGGGTGCGCGGCTGCTGCCGCCTGTGATTCATCCCCCGCTTAATGGACACACCTCCCATACAAAAGTCAGCTACCCACTATAAAATAGTCTATGGTGGACTGTCAAGCCAATTTTCAGGACAGTTCCAGTGCCCGCGAACGGACCTGGGCACTTGCCCGATCAACAAATTCGGCCAGCGGCATGGCGCCGATATCACCGGCCCCGCGGACACGAACGGCCACGGTGCCGTCCTCCGCTTCCTTCTTTCCCACCACCAGCATATACGGTATCTTTTTCAACTGGGCTTCCCGAATCTTGTAGCCCATTTTCTCGTTCCGTTCATCCACCTGGACCCGGATACCGGCTTCCAGCAGACGATCGGCAACGCCCTTGGCATATTCCAGGTTGTCATCGGTAATCGGTATCACCGTTGCCTGTACCGGGGCCAGCCAGAGCGGGAAGTTACCGGCATAATGTTCCACCAGCATCCCGAAGAACCGTTCCCAGGAGCCAAAGATGGCCCGATGCACCATGAACGGGGTATGATCATCCCCGTCGGATCCCACGTAGGACATGCCGAAACGCCGGGGCAGGTTGAAATCAAACTGGATGGTCGTAGCCTGCCATTTGCGGTTCAATGCATCATACAGCTTCACGTCGATCTTCGGTCCGTAGAACACGGCTTCCCCTTCCATCCGTTCAAAGGGAATATCCTTCTTTTCCAGGGCCTTGATCAATGCATCTTCCGCCATATCCCACTCGGTATCGGTACCGGCATATTTCTGCTTGTTCTCGCTGTCACGGACGGACAGTTCAAACTTGTACTTTTCAAAACCGAACACCTTGTACACGTGCAGGGCCAGGTCAATGAGCTTTTCGATTTCGTCATGAACCTGCTCCGGGGTACAGATGATGTGCGCATCATCCTGGGTAAATCCGCGAACACGGAGCATCCCGTGAAGTGCGCCGCTCTTTTCATACCGGTATACCGTGCCGTTCTCGGCATAACGGACGGGCAGTTCCCGGTAGGAACGTCGCTTGTCCTGGTACACCATCACGTGGAACGGACAGTTCATGGGTTTCACCACGTATTCTTCCTCGTCAATGTTGAGGTAATACATGTTTTCCCGGTAATAGTCGTTATGCCCTGAAGTATCCCACAACTCGCTACGGGCCATGTGGGGGGAAATCACCCACTGGTATCCCCGTTTCACCAGCTCGTTGTACATGAAATCTTCGATCTGCTTGCGGACCGTTGCCCCGTTGGGATACCAGAACACAAAACCGCCGCCTACCTTTTCTTCAAAGTTGAACAGTTCCAGTTCCCGGCCCAGGCGCCGATGGTCCCGTTTCTTTGCCTCTTCCAGCATTTCCAGGTGATGGGTCAGATCTTTCTTGTCCGTGAACGCGGTGCCATAGATCCGCTGCAGCATCTTGTTCTTTTCATCGCCACGCCAGTAAGCACCGGCGATGGACAGGAGCTTGAACGCCTTGATGGCCGAGGTGTCCGGCACGTGGGGTCCGCGGCACAGGTCCACCCAGTCGCCCTGGCGGTAGCAGGAGATCACCTCTCCTTCCGGCAGTTCGTCCAGGATTTCCAGCTTGTAGTCTTCGCCCATTTCCCGGAACATGTCCAGGCCCTGTTCCCGGGTAATTTCTTCCCGGCGGACGTCCAGCTTCTGCCTGGCGATCTGCTTCATTTCCCCTTCGATCTTTTCCAGGTCTTCCGGGGTAAACGGCTCATCCCGGTCAAAGTCATAGTAGAACCCGTCTTCAATCACCGGTCCGATCGTAACCTTGGTTTCGGGATACAGGTTCTGGACAGCATGCGCCATCAGGTGGGCACAGGAATGGCGAATCACTTCCAGCGCTTCCGGGGACTTGTTGGTAATGATCTCCAATGCCCCGTCGGTCGTCAGCGGCGTGTACACGTCGATCAGCTGATCGTTGAAGCGTGCCGCCAGGGCATTCCGGGCAAGGCCGGCCGAAATCCCGGCAGCCACGTCAACAGTTGATGATCCGTCCGGCATTTCCTTTACCGAACCGTCGGGCAACGTAATGTTGATGTTGGACATGGCTATTCTCCGGTCTACATGGATTTGCGTGTAAAAAAAATGGTAGGCACGGGCGGGATTGAACCGCCGACCCCTACCGTGTCAAGGTAGTGCTCTCCCCCTGAGCTACGTGCCTACACGCGAAAACGAACTTATCAGAAGCATGTACCAGTGTCAACGGATAATAGAAGCATTTGCGGGATTTATGAACGATCGCACCCGGACGATCCGACACTCACAGATTGAATACCGGCCGGACCCAACCCACCGTGTCTCCATGGTCATTCCGGTTATCCATTTCGCGGAACGGGGAAACTTCCCCATTCAATGTCTCGCTCATCAATTCCAGGTCATCCAGGATCCGTACCGCGGACGGCCATACCGCCCGAAAGGCCCCGTCGTTAATCTTCAGGGCAACGCCTTTGTCCAGCCCGGTGAATCCCATGCAGTAGATGCCTTCAGCACCCAGCTTGCCCACCACGCGACCGGTACCGCCCCGGTTCAACGCCGTACAGAAACCGCCGGTACCCGCCAGCATTTCCGGATGCGCCCACATGGCGTCCCGGATGCGGGTCAGCGCGGAACGGAATGGTTCCTCAACGAGATTCGGGTTGGCCAGCCGGGCAAAGGCCCGGCCCATGGCCGAAAGCGGCATGGCAAATACCGGTGCCGCACAGCCGTCCACACCGACAGCGATTTCATCTTCCATGAGCCCGCAGACGCTCGCCATGATTCGCCGGATTTTCCGTTGTACGGGATGATCGGGATGGGTGTAGCCCAGCAGTGGCCAGCCGTTCTGCACGCAGACCGCCAGCATGCCGGCATGTTTGCCCGAACAGTCATTGTATACGGGTGCCTTGGGTCGATTCTCCCAGGCCATTTTCCAGGCCAGTTCCGGGTCCAGCGAAGCCGCGGGACCGCATTTCAGGTGCTCCGGTCCCAGTTTCACCTTTTCCAGAATCCCCTGGACTGTTTCCAGATGATGGGGTTCGGCATAATGGGACGCGCACATGATGGCCAGTTCCGCATCGCTGAACTGGAACCGTTCAACGGCACCGGATAGAAAAAGGGGGATTGCCTGAAAGGGCTTTGCTGCAGACCGCATGTAAGTCACGGCATCCGGTTTTCCCAGGGCCTGGAGAATCTCCCCATCCCCGTTCACCAGTGCCACGTGCCCGGTATGGACACATTCCGTCACCGGTCCTCTTGTCACCGCTACCAGCGGCTCGCCATTGTACAGGTCCCTCTCCCTCATGGGTCTATTTTACCAGATTGGACGGGGCCTTCGGCAAGGTCAGTGCATGGGCTGCTTTCTTTTTCCGATGAACCAGCGGACAATGCCCACCACACTGATGGTGGCCCAGAAAGCCTCCACGATGAACGCGGACAGGTTGAAATCATGGACCAGGGAAATCATGATCAG
>CAZDKZ010000027.1:0-26864 GCA_964506215.1 uncultured Holophagae bacterium | reverse complement strand
AACTCCGTCTTCGGACCGACTGCGGCGAGATTTTTCGCCCTGGCAAGGCGCTTTCTCTCAAAGTCCGGATGGTGTACGGATTGACTCGCGTGAAGTTTTTTCCTGTAGCAAGGCACTTGAGGCTGAACAAGCGGAGCGTATATGAGACATACGTGAGCATTGTGAGGCCGAAGGAAACGCCGCTACAGGGAAAAAGAACCGCGAGCGCCTCTCAAGCGAAATAGCTTGGACCAACTGCGTCGTATTCCAACGAAAAGAACCGCCAGTCTTGAAATTGCCCATGATACAGCGCGCATAATCGGATACAATACGTGCTGATATGGAAACTAACGTACGAGGTGCATTTTGAACTTTCAAGAGCTGATATTGTCATTGCAACGGTTCTGGTCAGAACAGGGATGCCTGATCTCCCAGCCGTATGATATTGAGACCGGCGCAGGGACAATGAATCCCCACACCTTTCTCAAGGTGCTCGGCCCGGAACCCTGGAACGTGGCCTACGTGGAACCCTCACGACGTCCAACGGACGGCCGCTATGGGGAAAACCCGTTCCGGGTCTACAAACATTACCAGTTCCAGGTCATCATGAAACCGTCCCCGGATAATATCCAGGATCTGTATATTGAAAGCCTGAAAGCTTTCGGCATCAAACCGGAAAACCATGATATCCGTTTCGAAGAAGACAACTGGGAATCACCCACTCTGGGTGCCTGGGGAGTGGGCTGGCAGGTGCTGCTGGATGGCATGGAGATCACCCAGTTCACCTATTTCCAACAGGCCGGCGGCATCGACCTGAAGCCGGTTTCGGTTGAAATCACCTATGGAATTGAACGGATCTGTATGTTCATCAACGGCATCGACAATATGTACAACCTGGACTGGGCCCACGGGGTGAACTATGGGACTGTTCGCAAAAAGGAAGAATTTGAATTCTCCCGGTACAGCTTTGAAACAGCAGATATCAACCTGCATTTCCAATTGTTTGACCTGTATGAACAGGAATGTGCGCGCACCCTGGATGACGGGCTGCCCCTTGCCGCATTTGACTGGGCGCTGAAATGCTCCCACACCTTCAACGTGCTGGATGCCCGCAACGCCATCAGCGTAACCGAGCGGGCACGGTTCATCAACCGGGTGCGCACCCTGGCCTGCCGATGCGCAGCTGCATACCTGGAGGACCATCATGGCTGAGTTTTTCATTGAAATCGGCTGCGAAGAAATCCCCGCCAAGATGATTCCCCATTCGCTGGCGGAAGGCCGGAAGATCCTGGACAAGCTGCTGTCGGATTATGCGATCAATCGTTCGGACACCCGTTGCTACAACTCCCCCACGCGGCTGGTCTATCACATTGTACAGCTGGATGCCGGTGAACCCGACCAGACCGTCCGCATGGAAGGACCGCCCAAACGGGTTTGCCTGGACGACAACGGTGAACCCACAAAAGCACTGCTGGGTTTCATGAAGAAAACGGGACTGGCACAGGATGCCATCCGGTTTGAACCGGGCAAAACCGGTGACATTGCCGTGGCAGACGTATTTGTCCAGGGCCGGAAAACCGCCGACATCCTGGCTGCTGTGTTGCCGGAACTGCTCAAACGGATCCCGTTCCGCAAGAACATGAAATGGGGCAACCGGGACGTCCGGTTCGTTCGTCCCATCCGCTGGATCTGCGCCCTGCTGGACGGCAAACCGGTAAACCTGGAAATCGCCGATGTCCAGGCCGGCAACATCACCCGGGGGCACCGGATCATCGGGAAGCGGGAAATCCCGGTACAGTCCTTCGATGACTACCGTGCAAAACTGACCGGAAACCATGTCTGGATTGATCCGGAACAGCGGAAGGAACGGATACGGGAAGCCATCACAGCGTTTGAATCAACCTTCAACGCCACCGTCATCCAGGACGAAGAACTGCTGGACGAGGTAACCCACCTGGTGGAAGTCCCGCTGGTGGTGGAAGGAACCTTTGACGAAGCATTCCTGGACATCCCCGAAGAGGTGCTGATCACCTCCATGAAAGAGCACCAGAAATATTTCGCCGCCAGGGGAGCAGACGGAAAGCTGCTGCCCCGTTTCCTGGCCATCGCGTCCATGGACGGCGACCCGGAAGGCAACATCAAGATCGGCAATGAACGGGTGCTTGCGGCCCGACTCTACGATGCACGTTTCTTCTGGGATGAGGACCGGAAGAAGAAGCTGGCGGACCGGTTTGAAAAACTGGAACGCCAGGTGTTCCAGACCGACCTGGGCAGCTATGCGGACAAGATTGAACGAATGGTTGCCATTGGAAAGACGTTCGCCGCAGCCCTGGGAACTGATTCCGCCACCGTGGAGCAGACCATTCGCCTGTCCAAATGCGACCTGGCTACCGACATGGTGTATGAATTCCCGGAACTCCAGGGCATCATGGGCGGCCTGTACGCCCAGCACGAAAGCATGCCGGAACCGGTGTGGCAGGGAATCTATGACCATTACCGCCCCGGCAGCATGGATGATGCACTCCCACGTACCCGGGAAGGCGAACTGGCTGCCATCGCGGACAAGCTGGATACGTTCCTGGGTTGCCTGGCGGTGGGTATTGTGCCCACCGGCTCCAAGGACCCATTCGGGCTGCGCCGTGCCGCCCAGGGCATTATCCGCATTGTCATGGAAAAGGGCCTGGACCTGGACCTGTATCAAACGGTCGCATCCTGCATGCCGCTGTATGAGCCGGTACGGAAGCTGGAAGAAGGGGAATGGAAGGAACATGTGTTTGCCATCCTGGACGCGCGCCTGGCCTTCTGGTTACAGCAGCACGGATTTGCCTACGACGAAATTGAAGCAGCCACGGCCCTGGATCACGGTCGGCTCCTGGACACCCTGAAACGGGCCGAAGCAGTTCGACAGGCCCGCGGCAATGATGCCTTCATGCGGGTGGCCTCCAGTTTCAAGCGGATCCGGAACATCCTGGCATCAGCCAGTGATCAGATTCCCGATGCGGTTGATCATGACGCACTTGTTGAAGAAACAGAACGGAAACTGGCGGATGACGTGCAGTCACTGGCGAAGACCGTCCATGCAGCGGCCAGTGAAAAACAGTATACCGAAGCCTTGCAGGCTATCGCCGGCATTGCGGACGTGGTGGACCGGTTCTTTGATGATGTGCTGGTGATGGACAAAGACGACAACATCCGACGGAACCGGCTGGCGCTGCTGGCATCCCTGAAAACCGTTTTTGAAACGGTCGCCGATTTTTCACGATTGGTCATCGAAGGGGAATCCGCCCGGTAACAACTGTAAGTCTCCGGTCAGGAAGGGGGCCCATGGAAAACCGCCAGCCCGTGGTGGGCCTGGAAATCCATGCCCAATTGAAAACACGCACCAAGCTGTTCTGCGGGTGCGCGTGGTCCCCGGGAGCATCACCCAACACCGAAACCTGTCCGGTATGCCTGGGCCTGCCCGGTTCATTACCGGTGCTCAACCAGACCGCCGTCATCCTGGCCCTTCGCCTTGCCCGGGCCCTGGGATGTCATATACACGAAGTTTCCCGGTTTGACCGGAAGCACTATCATTATCCGGACCTGCCCAAAGGCTTCCAGATTACCCAGCAGGCACATCCACTGGCCGCCGGCGGCATGATTTCAGACCCAATGGGAAATCCGCTGGTCCAGGTGGAGCGGGTGCACCTCGAGGAAGACGCAGGGCGGTCCCGCCATTTCGTTGATCGGTCAGAAGTGGATCACAACCGTTGCGGTGCACCACTGGTTGAGATCGTAACAGCCCCGGGTCTCTCCAGCGGCGAAGAAGCGGCCACTGTCCTGAAATGGATTCGCTCGCTGCTCCGTCACCTGGATATCTGTGACGGGAACCTGGAAAGTGGACAGATGCGCTGCGACGCCAACATCTCCATATCAACAAATAGCGATGCCGATTCAGGGAACCGGGTGGAAGTAAAGAACATCAACTCGCTCCGTTTCCTGCGCAAGGCCATTGACCATGAGATCGAACGACAACGGGCCATTCTTTCCGGCGGCGGTACCATCCATACCGAAACCCGGCTCTTCAACGAAAAAGACCAGGTCACTGAACCCTTGCGACGGAAGGAAACAGTGCCGGATTATCGCTATCTTGCCGAACCGGACCTGCCGGAACTGGTCATCACCGAAGACCTGCTGGAAGCCGCCCGGGGGACCCGTCGCCGCACTGACGAGTGGATAACCGAATGGATCAGCCGGTGGGAGATGAACGAAGCAGATGCATTGTTTTTTGCAACGGAACCTGCACTTGCAACGTTTGTGGAAGAGACGCTGACACGGACCGGTATGCTGGAACCGGCCAGCCGTTGGATAAAAGGTGAACTGATGGCCATCTGGAACCCTGCGGAGGAGACAAAAGCACCACTCTCACCCGACCAGCTGGCGAGATTGGCCAACCTGCTCCAAACGGGGACCATCACTGACCGTACCGCCAGGGCATTGATTCCGGAACTGGCGGAAACCGGCCTGGATCCAGTTACCGTGGTGGAACAGCGAGGGCTGACCGTCTGTTCGGACCCGGATCGGATCCGAACCATTATCCTGGCGGTACTTACGGAGGATCCGGAATTGATAAATCGCCACCAGGACGGGGACGGCCGGGTGGTTCATCACCTGATGGGGCAGGTCATGGCCAGAACAAACGGACAGGCGGATCCGGCATTGACCCGGCAATTGGTGGTTCAATCCCTGGAGCGACAATCATGAAACGCCTGTTATGGTTTGTGTTCTGGTTATTATGCGCACAATGCATCGCCGAAACACCTCTGCAGGAAGCAAAGAACAAGTATTTCACCATCCACTATCCACCCCGCTATCTGCACACGGCGACGATCCTCTCCGCAGAAGCAGACCGGTTTGCGCAGGGATTCTGCGGTGAACTGCGCATCCAGCGGCCCTCAAAACCCATTCCGGTCATCCTGGATCCCCATGCCGCCAAGGGCGAAATATACCCCGCACCCCGGTGGGTCAATGGATTCTATGACCCATCTGACGGCACCATCGTGTTGAAAACACTGGAGAGATTGAATCGCCGCCAGGAAGCGGAACTGTTGACCGTTTTTCGTCATGAGGCGGTTCACGCCCTTTTAGACCTGGAAGACCGCGGTCTGCCCCGTTGGCTGGAAGAAGGACTGGCACAGACCTTCAGCAGCGGGTTCACGATCTGGGACGGCCGTCTCCTGCTACAGGTCCCCCGGGAAGAGATGGCTGCTTTATTGCGGGAATCCGCCTTCACCTCAGGAGATACCGCCCGGCTTGCCTATCCGCTGGCAGCCGGCGCCACCGCCTATCTGCGGGAACTGGGTGGCCACAACCTGCGGATCCTGCTGGATCGATGCCGGACCATGCCCTTTCAGCAGGCCTTCACTTCCGTTTATGGGACCAACCAGAAGATCTTTCTCCTTATGTTCCGGGAATCCTTCCTCTCCCGATACACCATCACATCGCTGCTGGTAACCGATGAAGGTCTGTTGACCATGCTCAGTATCCTGGCCCTGGTCCTGCTCAGTGCCCGGCATGTCCGGATCCGCAGAAGACTGGCAAGACTGGATGACGGGGTTCCCCCGGAAGATCTTTACAGGGACATGGCTGAAACGGAAACCATTACCATCATGCCGGAAGAAGCGGCATCTGACCGTACTCCCGGGGACAGACACCCAGAGTGAGCTTTTCAATTCCTGCCGGAATCGTTATAATAGTTCTCCATGTACAGTATCAGTGTTGAAGGCCGGTTTTCATCGTCACACTTTCTGAATGACTATGACGGGGATTGTGCACGCATTCACGGACACAACTGGAAAGTCCAGGTCGAGGTCCGGGGCAATCACCTGGCCGATGACGGCATGCTCATGGATTTCACCGTACTGAAAAAGGAACTGGATGCCGTGGCGGCCGAGTTTGACCATACCATCATCAACGATCACGCCTATTTCAAAGACAACCGGATCAACCCCACCGCGGAAACACTGGCCCATTATTTCTGTCTGCGACTGGAAGCTTGCGTTCATCCAAACCGCATCCATCGGGTATCAATTTTTGAAACCGACGATACCATAGCCAGCTACCTGCCCCATGAATGTTAACGAGATTTTCACCACCATTGAAGGGGAAACCACCTGGACCGGTATACCCATGCTGTTTATCCGCTTTACCGGTTGCCCCCTGCGCTGCGCATACTGTGATACCACCTATGCCTATACCGAAGGGACACCGTATTCCATCGACCAGTTGATGAATGTCGTGGAGAATGCCGGCCTTTCCATTGTTCATCTGACAGGCGGCGAACCCCTGGACCAGTCCGACCTGCCGGAACTGGTCCACAGGCTGACAGAAGCCGGTTACCGGGTTGTCATTGAAACCGGTGGCTCCAGGGACATTAAACCGGTGATCCGGGACAACGTGCATATCATGCTGGATGTCAAGACACCGGGCAGTAGCATGGATAACCACAACCAGCTGGAGAACTTTCCCCTGATGCGGGCCCATACAGATGAATTCAAATTTGTCATTTGTGATCGCGATGATTTTGACTGGTCATTGGATCAGATCAGGGAGCACAAGCTCCTGCGATCCGGTTGTGTCATCAATATGTCCCCGGTATTTCCAACGCTGGAACCGCGCACACTTGCGGAATGGATCCTGGAAACCCGGATGCCGCTTCGGCTGAATTGTCAACTGCACAAGTTTATCTGGCCGGACAAGAACCGGGGCGTCTGACAACCCCGCCCGTTCGACTATTCCGATTTCACCTGTCCCAGTTTTTCTTCACAGTATGGCTGAAACCGTTCATAGATGAAATGACGCCACACGCTTTCCACAATCTTGTCGATACCCGGATCCAGCTCACCCGCTGCATGAACATCCACGACGAGTCTGGTTCGTCCATTGTCCATGCCCGTAAAGGTATAGGTGGTGACCATCTGGATGGCCTTGCCGGAAAGTCCCAGTGGTCCATCAAAACGCAACAGTTTACCCCTGTCGGCGACGATCACGGTCGCATGAAGAACACCGTTTCCCGATTCATCAAAGTATTCCCAGAAACCGCCCCCCGGCCTGGGTTCAATATAGAACCGGTACGGCTTCTCGGAAAATGAGTGGTCCCACCATTCGCTGATATCACCGGTGATCAGATCAAATACGGCTTCTGTAGAACCGGGAAGCTCTGCTTCCAATTTGAAGTCGAACAGCCCGTATGTCTTTTCCGCGGCGGGCTCGCCTGAACGGGACGGCTCGGGTTCCGGCACTGCCGTTGAGCAGGCAGCCGTCAGAACCAGTGCAGACAGCAGCATGCTGAAGAACAACCCCTTCATGCTTCACTCCCGGTGGATGGAACAGACCACCCGTCCGCCCGCAATCGTGTATTGCCCACCGGCCGGGCATTCGGGAATGGCAACCCCCGCCGCTTCCAACGATTCGATCGTCACCGGCTCCCCGGGATGGCTGGAACGGAACTGGTTGATTGCCGTATCCATCATCTTGCGATTGGTGCGGCAGACCACGGCCTGGGACCGGGACCTGGCACCGTCCAGTTGCTGACTGTCACCCGACCCCATGAATCCCTTCAACCCGGTCATGCTGATCCAGATAATGATGCCGATTACCGCCACCAGGGACAAAAAACCAAGAACACCTCTCATTTTGAATCCTCCACCATTTGAACAATCGCGTGGATATCTTCACGCAATTGAAACTGTCGCCAGTAGCGCCTGGGGACTTCTTCTGAAAAATGATTGATCAATTCAGGAATGGCACGGGTCCGTGATTTCACCAGCCCGGGATGCTTACCAGCCGGAATGGCATCCATCAGCAGAACGGAACAGAGCAGCTCTTCCATCCGCAGATTGAACTTCTTGCTCATCTCCACGGCCTCGTTCAGATGATAAATGATATTGTCCACCGGTGCCTGCTGTTTGAACATGACCTCGCCCATCATCCGATGAAACCGCGCCCGAAGCCAGGGGTCCAGCGTTTTGCGGACATCTTCGACGATTTCCTGCAACAGCTCCATCCCCCGGTCCAGATCCTGGCCGGTAATGGCGAATTTGGCCCGTAACAACCGTGCCCGGATAATGTCATCCATGCCACCCACTGTCCGGTAGGATTCTTCCGCTGTCTTTGCCAGGCGGTATCCGTCCTGCAGGTGGTGTTTGTAATACAGCAGGCGGGCACTCTGATACTGGATATGCACCTGCTCCCGTTTGAATTCTGATTCGGCCGCCAGTATTTCGGCCAGCATCAGCGCGTTTTCCGCTTCAACCACTTCGCCCACGTCCAGGAGGAATGCAGCCTGTTCGGTATGGTAGAAGATCTTGCCCCAACTGTCCCGGATCATGTCCAGATACTTGGCGCCCCGTTCCAGCGTCGTCCAGGTTTCCCGGTATCGTGCCTGCCGACGGTAAGCCCGCGACATGTATCCGAAACTCAAGACGAGCTGGAAATAGTTGCCAACCTTATTCTGAATCTGGACAGCGGTATCAAAACACTGGATCGCTTCCTGCCAGAGACCCTGTTTCATGGCCACCCGTCCCCGGTTGTTGTGCATGGCGGACAGACCCGGCAGGAACGCGGCCTTATCATAGGATTCGGACACTTTATCCAGGTGGGCAGACGCAGATTCCAGATCGCCCCGCACCATCATGGTGCCGGCCATCAGCTGATGCAGGGTTCCCTGGAGCACATCGTCCTCCGCCTCTTTTTCCAGGAAACCACTGGCCAGGTTCAGGTAAAGTTCCGCCCCGTCCATATCCCCTTCCTTGACGAACAACTGACCCAGGGAAAGATAAAGCCTGCCCAGATAGGGACCGGCTTCCAGCCGTTCCCGGTTTTCCAGAAAGAAATCCAGGAGCCAGGAACGGGCCGCCCGGACCTTACCCTGCCGGTTGTACCAGTCCACCTGGAAATAGTTGTACTGGACCACGTGTTCAAAGTCGGTCACAAACTGATCTTTATAGATCCGGATAAACCGCTGGGCACGACGGGTGTCTCCTGCATAGAGACAGGTACGGATCATCTCTTCCAGGTAATAGCGTTTTTCTTCATCGTCCCCGGTTAACTGGAACAGGGTTTCGGCAATGTCCAGTACCTTCTCGTTCCGAAACAGGTTCCGGTAGGAACGGAACGCCTTCCGGTAGAATACCAATGCCTGATCCTGTTCATTGCCCATGAGATAAAACCGCGCGGTGTCCTCATAGCGGAATTCCTGGACGATCTCATTGGTACGGGCAATCGCCAGGTATCGTGCGGGTAATTCTTCCGGTTCCACAAACCGGACCAGGGTCTGCACCAGCCGGGAGTGGGGAATGACATACTTGCTGTTGAATTCGTCCAGCAGACGTTTTTCCACCAGGCCGGCGATAATGGAGTCCAGTTCTGTCATATCCGGGAACAGCTTCCGTACAAACCGATAGGAAACCGGTTCGCGAATCAGGGCCACTGAGGTCAACAATGGCCTTTCGTCGGGACCCAGGGCCAGGATTCTGAATTGGAGCACGTTGTCCAGCAGCGAAATCAGGGACAGGTTCTCAGACAATTCGGGTTGCGCCCGCCAGGTACCATTCACCACTTTTACATCCCCGGTTCCGATCATGGACTTCAGCAGCTCCGATACCAGCAGCGGATTACCACCGCTCTGTTCATACACAAATGAATGAAAATCCGAGTTCATCACACCCTTGGGGAACGTGGCCATGAGCATGTCCCGAACATCTTCCCGGTCCAGTGCCCGGAGGATCACGTTCTCCACGTGGTCCGCATCTTCCTGTTCCTGGATGAAGTTCTCCAGATAACGGGGATAATTCAGATCCGAACTGATGGAACTGAACCACAACATGGGACCGGGTTTCCGGAAAAACGGTTTCAGAAACTCCAGTGACATTTCATCAATCAGGTGAAGATCGTGAATGTAGAAGACAATTTCTTCCACCGGATCATCCCGCAACAGGTCCTCGAACAGGTTTACCAGCTGGTAGAAGTAACCGGAGACAACCGTATCATCTTGTGTCTGCTCCACCGGAAGATCAGACAGATCCACCGCACCCTCGTAGACCAGTGTCTTGAAAACCCTCGTGAATTCTTCGCCATATTCCGCCAACCGATCCAAATCCAACTCGGGCATCAACTGGCGGAACAATTGTCGGGCAACACCGAACGTATCCCCCGTCGCCGTGCAGAAGGATTCCCGGATCTTGTAACCGGTCAGCTGCGCATATATCCGTAATTCCTTCATCAAACGCGACTTCCCGATACCGGACTCCCCGCGGATCAGCACGAACGATGTCTGGAATGTGCGGATATTGGATGAGACGAACAGTACCTTCAGATAGTTCAGTTCATTGTTACGACCCACAAAACGGGGCTCAAAAAACAGGCGGGCTGCTTCGTCCGACGGTACCAGCTGATCCTCGCGCTTGTACAGACGGTTCAGGTCTTCCAGCACCTGGTAGGCATTCCGGTACCGGTCATCGGGATTCCGGCGTATCAGCCGGGCCACGATCTTCAGCAGCCGCTTTTCCTGGACTGCGTCCAGTTGTTCCGGCGTCAACTTGGAGTAGTCGATATACTTGGTATCCAGCTTCACATTGTTGCGGTACAGAAGAATCTTCAACAGGACCATACCAAGGGAATACAGGTCCAGTCGATGATCCCGGTCCTCCTTGGAAAACAGCTCCGGCGCCATATACTGCAAAGTTCCCCGAACAGAGGAAGTCCGGATCTGGTCCTTGGGCAGGAACAGGCCAAAATCCAGGAGCTTGATTTCAAAGCCCGCTTTCTTTTCTACAATACCGAAGTTTTCCGGCTTGATATCAAAATGGATGATGTCATGGGAATGGATGAAATTCAACGCCCGGAGGATTTGCACCAGCGCATCCACCATGGCATACTCCGGTTTTCGCGCCAGAAACGTGAGCAGGTTGGTCCGCTGGCAATACTCCATGGTGTAATACACCGATTGGGTGTCCCGCTGAAAACCGATGTCATAGACCTCTACCAGGTTCTGATGTTTCAATGAGTTGAGCAGGAGAAATTCATCCTGCAGACGGATGACATTCTTCCGGTTGAGCTTGATGGATTTGATCACTTTCAGCGCAACTTTCTTTCCGGTGTACCGGTCTCTCACCAGATATACCGTTGAAAAGCCACCCGTTCCCAGCGTTTCCAATTCCTCGTAGCGATGACGATCAAATGACATGGGACAACCGGTTTACGCCAATTTCGATTTTCGGATCTTCAATCAAGCCCTGAAAACACATGTCCTTCAACTTCTCCCGTTCAACAAAAACAACCTCGTTGAGCCCCTCATTGACACTGCCATCCCCCGCCGCCGCATCCGCTGTCAATCCGGTCACATCTGCAGCAAACAAATATATCTTCTCTGTCGATTGCCCGTGGGACGGGAAAAACCCGGCACCCAGCGGACGAATCTGCTCAACACCCACCTGAAAACCGGTTTCTTCATGCAGTTCATCCAAGGCCCGTTTCATCAGGCCCGCCGGTCCCCGGTCCCCCGGCTCCAGTGATCCTGCCACCGATTCGTATATCATTTTGCGCGGCGCTTCCGGAATGGCCAGGTCCCGATCCGACCGGAAATACATGCAGGGACGAAATGCTTTCAGAATACCCACCTCAATTGTTTTTCCCGACCGCCGGTATGGGATTACGGCCACGCAATCGATGGTACGTCGATCAAAGAATTCCGTCCGGTAACTCCGTGAACGGCTGCCGTCTACATACTCATTCTGCAGCACATACCGATGATGCAGCAGAAAACCGTCCGGTTGAAACTCGTTGACCTGGTGATCCTGTATGTGAATCGTCCTGATCTTCACTATCCCTCCGGATTTCTGCTCCGGTTCCGGACGCCGGATTGCCGCATGAATATCATCATTATTGTACCACCTGCGGTATTTGCCGCCAAATCACGGATATCAAACACCCGGCCGGGCACAAACCACTGATGCAGTTCGTCGGTAAATCCGTAGAACACCACAACCGTCAGGATCAGCAGATCGGGATATCGGGGGAACCCTCTACGCACCAGCACATACAGAATTCCATACGCGATGGCGTGGAACAGCAGATCCTGGAACCTGTGCACCTGGGGCAATGGCAACCGGGAAGTCGAAGAGAGGAGAAAGAGGAGAAGCATAAACAGGAGCGCAGCGCCCTTGTAAAAGGAATCAGAAGTAGGGATCCAGCGGAAAGGCATACATGATCCAACCCAGCACAAATGCCGTGCCGACAAAAATAAGGAACCACTTCAGAAAATGGCGAACCCGGTCTTTCTGCTTATCCTGGTAAAGCACCGCAAAAAAAGCAGAAACACAGAATGAGAAGAGGATGAGATTCAGCACATGACTTTTCATTGGCACCTCCCCTTAAAAAGCAAACGGCCGTGGATACAAGTTGTATCCACGGCCATCTGTTGACTGGTTATGCCTTGGCTTCGTCTGAAGCCTTCTTTGCCGGCTTCTTCGCCGCAGCCTTTTTGGCCTTTGGCTTTGCTTCCGCCTCGGGTTCTTCCTTGGCTTCCGGCTCCGCCTTCTTTTCAGCAGCCTTTTTCTTGGGCGCTGCCTTTTTCTTCGGCTTGGTTTCTTCCGCTGCCACCGGTTCTTTCACGGTCTTTTCTGCTGCAACTACTTCATCCAGGACCAGTGAAATACGTGCCATTTCAGCAGCATCGCCCGGACGGTTGCCCAACAGGTGGATCCGTGTGTAACCGCCGGGGCGGGACACGAATTCTTCCTTGTATTCATCAAACAGTTTTTTCACCGCAAACTTGTTCTGGAGTTTCTTGAACACCAGCCGGCGAGCGTGAGTTTCATTCTCGCGCTTCACCTTGGAAATGATGCGTTCCACATAGGACCGAAGTTCCTTGGCCCGTGCCTTGGTGGTCACAATGGAACCATGCTCAAGCAACGAAACCGCCAGGCCCCTGAGCAGCATCTTCCGCTGGTTGGTCGGCATTCCCAGCTTGCGGTATTTCTTCTTGTGTCTCATCGCGAATCCCCTTCTAACTTACTTGCCCAGGATCGATTTGACATCCATACCAAAGGTCAGCCCCATTTCTTCCAGGACTTTCTTCAGTTCTGTCAACGTGATCTTACCGAAATTCTTGATCTTCAGTACTTCGGACTCGGTCTTCTGAACCAGGTCGCCAATGGTCCGGATGCTGGCATTCCGCAGGCAGTTATGTGCACGTACGGTCAGTTCCAGTTCTTCAATTGACGTGTTCAGCTTATCCACCAGCGTACTGTTTTCACGATCATCATCCTGATCATTGAGATCAATGTCCTCATCTTCAAAGTTGATGAAGAGCTGCAGCTGATCCTTCAACAGTTTTGCGGCATATGCCATTGCATCGTCCGGCTTCATGGTACCGTTGGTCCACACATCCATGACCAGCTTGTCATAATCGGTACGCATCCCGACACGGGCAGGCAATACTTCATAATTGACACGACGGATGGGGGAATGGGATGAGTCCATGGTAATGAATCCCAGCGGTAGATCTTCATCTGCATTGAGTTCCGCAGGGATGTACCCCCGGTTCTTCTTCACCCGCAGTTCAACCTCCAACGTGGCGTTCTTGTCCAGCGTGGCTATATGCACATCGTTGTCCAGGATTTCCACGTTGGCATCGGTGATAATGTCACCGGATGTCACCAACTTTTCACCCTTCACCGACAACTTGAGCATACGGGACTCAAAACCGGCCATTCGGATCGGAATCTTCTTGATATTGAGCAGAATATCCGTCACATCTTCCACCACGCCGGGAATCGTCATGAATTCGTGCGCCACACCCTCAATCCGGACAGCCGTAATGGCGGCACCTTCAATAGAGGACAGCAGCGTACGCCGCAATGCATGGCCAATGGTGGTACCAAAGCCACGTTCAAACGGCTGCGCTTCAAATTTTCCGTATGCGTCGGTCGCGTCTTCCTTCAACGGCAGCACGCGCTTCGGCATCTGAAAACCCTTCAGGATCTCCATCATTCACCTCGCATCACTTCGAGTAAAGCTCGATGATCAGCTGTTCCTGAATCTCCATGGTGATATCAGCACGCTTGGGCGCGGACTTCACAACACCTTTGAAGGCTTCCGGGTTCAGCTCCAGCCATTCCGGCAGGCCGCGACCCTTTGCGGTCTTCACCGATTCTTCAATAAACGGGTTCTTCCGGCTCTTTTCCCGTACTTCGATTTCCTGTCCTTCCTTCACCTGGAAAGAAGCAATGTCCACACGGCGGCCGTTCACCAGGATATGACCATGGTTCACCAACTGGCGGGCCTGGCGTCTGGAAGACGCGAAACCCAGCCGGTATACCACGTTGTCCAGGCGACGTTCCAGCAGACCCAGGAGGATCTCACCGGTCACACCTTTTTTGCGGGATGCGATTTCATAGTATTTCCGGAACTGCTTTTCCAGCACACCGTAAATCCGTTTCACTTTTTCCTTCTCACGCAACTGGGCAGCATACCCGATGGGGGGTTTGCTCATCTTCCCATGCTGTCCCGGCGGGAACGGACGGCGCTCAAATGCACATTTGTCTTTGTAGCAACGCTCGCCCTTGAGGAAAAGCTTCATGCCTTCCCGTCTGCACAATTTGCAGGCTGCATCTGTATATCTTGCCACTTGTAATCCTCCCTAACGAACGGTCCTCAGACCCTTCTCCGCTTCGGCGGACGGCAGCCGTTGTGCGGAATCGGTGTAATGTCCTTGATGGACTTTACGGTCAATCCCACGGACTGCAATGCCCGGATTGCGGATTCACGGCCCACGCCCGGTCCTTTGACACGGACGTCAATGGTCTTCATCCCGAACTCGAGAGCCTGGGTAGCGGCATCGCTTGCCGTAATCTGGGCTGCGTACGGGGTATTCTTTCGGGATCCCTTGAACTTGTTGCGTCCGGTCGTGGACCAGCACAGTACGTTCCCGTTGGGATCACTGATTGTCACGATGGTGTTGTTAAAGGTGGACTTGATGCTGGCCACCCCGTGCGGCACCTGGATCTTGACTTTCTTCTTGGACGATCTGGTCTGTTTTGCTTTGGCCATATCGTACTACCTCAGCTCTTGCGTTTTCTGCCGACAGCAACGGAACGCTTGCCGCGCGCCGTACGGGCGTTGGTATGGGTCCGCTGACCGCGGCACGGCAATCTGCGTTTGTGCCGGATACCACGATAGCAGTTGATTTCCATCAGGCGCTTGATATCCATCTGCACCTGTTTCCGCAGATCCCCTTCCACTACATACTTGTCCTGGATGATTTTGCTGATTGTGGACACTTCGTCCATGGTCAGTTCTTTCATCCGACGGTTTCTGTCAACGCCAGCTTCATCCAGAATGGCGTTGGAGCACGTCCGGCCAATGCCGAAGATGTAGGTCAAGGCGATCTCAGCCCTTTTGTTATCAGGCAGGTCTACACCGGCGATTCTAACCAATTGGAACCTCCATTATCCCTGTCTTTGTTTGTGCTTGGCATTTTTGCAGATAATCCGAACCACACCTTTGCGGCGGATCACCTTGCAATCTTTGCAAATTCGTTTAACCGAAGGTCTTACTTTCATTGCGTCACCCCATTTACTTGAAACGGTAAACAATACGCCCCCGGGTCAGATCATAGGAGGAGATTTCCACCATGACTTTGTCACCCGGCAGGATTCGAATGAAGTTCTTCCTCATTTTCCCGGAAATATGAGCCAGGAGCTGGTGCTTGCTATCCTCCAACTCCACGCGGAACATGGTATTGGGCAACGGCTCAATCACAGTCGCTCGAACTTCGACAGTATCTTTCTCTTTATCTTTCGCCATGCGCTCCACCTGCTCCTTCCACCAGGCTGGACAGCTCCGCGAACACAACATCGCGCTCCCGTGTGCCGTCTACCTCATGCAGAACCCTTTTTTTCCGGTAATAGTCCACCAGCGGTGCCGTCTTTTCCTCGTACACCTTCAGTCGACTCTTTACCACATCTTCTTTATCATCTTCACGCTGCATCAGGTCCGAACCGCACTGATCACAAACACCGTCTGATTTTGGCGGATGGTATTCCAGGTGAAACATTGCACCGCAACCGGTACACGTTCGCCGTAATGCCAGCCGCCTGACCAGCAGCGATTCCGGAACGCTGAGTTTCAGCGCCAGCGTAACAGGCGCAATCAGCTCAAACGCCTCGGCTTGAACCATGGTACGGGGAAAGCCGTCCATCAGAAAACCGCGGGTGCAGTCACTGACCGCAAGCCGTTCACGGATAATGCCGAGCATGATATCGTCGGGAACCAATGCGCCCCGTTCCATAGTGGACTTGGCACGCAATCCTAGCGGAGTCCCCGTTTTGACAGCATTACGCAGTATATCACCGGTCGAAATGTGTGGCAACCCAAATCTATTGCTTAACTTTTTGGCCTGCGTACCTTTACCGGCGCCGGGCGCCCCAAGGAACGTCACACACAATCGACTCATCGTCTTCCCCGAACGCGTCCTTTCTTCATGATCCCGTCATAGTGCCGCATCAGCAGATGCGACTCGATCTGGTTCACGAATTCCATGGCAACACCCACAACAATCAGCAGCGAAGTACCGCCGAAATAGAAGTTGAAGCCCATACCGGTGGTAATGAATTCGGGAATGATCTTTTCCAGATATTTCCCGATAAACGGTGTTGCTTCCAGGTGAATACCGCTCATGAGAATCATGGGCACCAGTGACACGACAGAGAGATAAATCCCGCCCCAGAAGGTCAGGCGTGTCAGGATGGTGTCCAGATGCTCAGCCGTCGCTTTACCGGGCCGGACGCCCGGAATAAATGCCCCGTATTTCTTCAGGTTTTCTGCCGTATCCACCGGGTTGAAAATGATGGACGTGTAGAAATAACAGAAGAACATGATAGATGCGATATACAGCACCACATACATGGGCATACCGTAGCCGAAAATGGCCAGAAACTTGTTCACCGTCGCGGACTGGAACAACTGCCCCAGGGTCTGGGGGAACATCACCAGTGCCTGGGCGAAAATGATCGGGATAACACCGGACACGTTCACCTTGATGGGCATGTAACTGGAGGACCCCTGTGCGCCCTGGAATCCCTGTGCCCGACGGGCATACTGTGTGGGGATCCTGCGCTGTCCACTTTCAAAGAACACGACCGCCGCGGTGATCGCCAGCATGACTGCCAGAACAACCAGCAGAATGATCAGGGAAAGGTCCCCATTCCGCAGGTCCATCACCAACGACACAATGGCATTGGGCAGACCCACGATGATACCGGCATAGATGATCAATGAAATCCCATTGCCAATACCCCGTTCCGTGATCTGCTCACCCAGCCACATGATAATTAATGTACCGGTACACATGGTCAGAATCGTCAATGCCTGGAACCCGATTCCCGGATTCGTCACAATATGGGCACCGGACGGACTCTGCAGTGATTCCAGCAGCTTACTGATTCCGAATGCCTGGAGTGCAGAAAATACCACCGTCAGATAACGGGTGTACTGGGTAATTTTCTTGCGGCCCTGCTCCCCTTCCTTCTTCAACCGTTCCAGAACCGGAACCATCACAGTCAGCAATTCCAGGAGAATGGATGCCGTGATGTAGGGCATGATGCCCAGGGCAAAGATAGACGCGTTACTGAACGCCCCACCGGAGAACAGATCCAGGAATCCCAGCACCGAGCTCTTCTGCGTATCAAACCATTCCAACAGCGCTGACAGATCAATCGCGGGAATGGTGATATGGGCACCGACCCGGTACACGAAAATCATGAAAAACGTGAACAGCAGCCGCTTCCGTAGCTCCTCGATTTTCCAGATATTTCGTAGTGCCTCTTTCACGATTCAATTACCTCACATTTGCCGCCGGCTTTTTCGATCTTTTCACGGGCCGACTTACTGAATTTGTGTGCTTTCACCGTCACTGCCCGCTCAATATCGCCGTTCCCCAGAATCTTGACGCCATCTTTCAGATCTTTGATAACGCCTTTCTTCATGAGATCTTCAACACCAATCACATCCTGGTTTTCAAAAATTGCCAGCATGGTCAGGTTGACCGGAATATATTCTTTGGAGAAGGGGTTCTTGAAGCCGCGTTTCGGCACACGACGCACCAGCGGCATCTGACCACCCTCAAATCCATAACGGCGGGAATAACCGGAACGGGACTTCTGGCCCTTGTGGCCGCGACCCGCGGTTTTGCCCAGACCGGATCCCGGTCCGCGACCCACCCGCTTCCGGGTTTTCGTTGCACCTTCATTGGGTTTCAGTTCATTCATCTTCATGGTAGCACCCCGTTACTTGGCTTGCTTTTCCTCGAGAACTGTCACCAGATGCGGCACCTTGGCAATCTGTCCCCGGATTTGTGGCGTGTCTGCCACTTCACGGACCTGGTTCAGCTTGCGAAAACCCAGACTCTTGAGAATCCGCTTGTGCTTTTCCGGCCGTCCGATTCCACTTTTCACCTGCTTGATCACCAGTACCTTGCTCATTTCTGAACCTCTTCCTGGCTTTTGCCGAACCGGCGTTCCAGAATCCGTTCCGGCCTTTCCAGCATACGCAGGGCTTCGAATGTCGCCTTGATCACATTGTGGGGATTGGTGGAACCATAACACTTGGTCACGATGTCACGAATACCGGCGGATTCCACGATGGCGCGAACCGTCGCACCGGCGATAACACCGGTACCCGGCTTGGCCGGCCGCAGCATCACGCGGGAAGCACCGAACTGACCCCAGACTTCAAACGGAATGGTGTGTTCCTGGATGAACACCCGTTCCATGGCCTTCTTGGCTTTCTGCATACCCTTGCGGATTGCGGCAGGAACTTCAAGTGCCTTGCCCAGGCCGTAGCCCACGCGACCTTCTTCGTCGCCGACAACAACCAGCGCGTTGAAGCTGAAGTTCTTACCACCCTTAACAACCTTGGTCACACGACCAATATGAACGACCCGGTCTTTAAACTCCTGGTCCTGATTCTGATGATGCATCATTGCTGCCACGTCTTCCTCCTTGCCTTCGTTAGAATTTCAGGCCGTTTTCACGGGCAGCATCTGCCAGTGCCTTGATTCGACCGTGATACACATAGCCGCCACGATCAAATACGACGGTCTCTATCTTCTTTTCCTTCAAACGATCGGCAATCAGCGCACCCACCAGCTTGGCCGCTTCGACGTTTCCGCCGAATTTGACCTTGTCTTTCAATTCCTTGTCCAAGGTGGATGCAGCAACCAGCGTGACACCCTGCTTGTCATCAATCACCTGTGCATAAATGTGCTTCAGGCTTTTGAAAACCGCCAGGCGGGGCCGGTCTGCCGTTCCCGTAATCTTTCCACGAATCCGCTTCTTGATGTGAAGCCGACGTTCGTTTGCTGATTTGAACTTCATGTTGTTCCTCCCTTAGGCACCGGTCTTACCGGCCTTCAGGCTGATCCGTTCATCCAGGTAACGGACACCTTTGCCCTTGTAGGAATCCGGCTCGCGATAGCGGCGAATGACTGCGGCCAGTTCGCCAACCCGCTGCTTGTCAATACCTTCAACGGTAATGATGTTTTCCTTGGGTTCCACCGTGACGCTCAGGTCCTGGGGGATGGGATGAACGATGGGATGGGAGTAGCCCAGATGCATTTCCAGGTTGTTACCTTTTACTTCTGCGCGGTACCCGACCCCGACAATTTTTAATTTCTTCACGAACCCTTCCGTCACACCGATCACCGTATTGTTGATCAATGCCCGTGCCAGGCCGTGAAAACTTTTGGTCTGCTTATCTTCTGAGGCCCTGGATATCTGCAGCTGGCCGTCTTCCAACTTCACCTCGATTCCCTCGGGAATACGGGTTTCCAGCTTGCCCTTGGGGCCTTTCACTTCCACTGTTTCCGGTGAAATGGTCACCTGGACGGTGGAAGGAACAGCAATGGCTTTCAATCCAATTCTGGACATCGCTTACCTCCGATTACCATACCCGGCAGAGAACTTCCCCACCGATACCCAGATCGGTGGCTTTCTTCCCTGTCATGATGCCCTGTGACGTGGAGATGATCGCGATACCATAGCCACCCATCACAACCGGGATATCGTCCTTCCCGGTATATACGCGCAACGAAGGCTTGGAAACACGTTCCAGTCCACGGATCACAGATTCCTGGTTGAGGTACTTCAGGTAAACAACGATGCGTTCTTTGCCCTGCTCTTCTACAACCTTGAAATTTTTAATATATCCTTCTTCCTTCAAGATATTGACAATCACTTTCTTGACCTTGGAAGAAGGCACTTCTACTCGCTCATGATTCGCCATAATGGCGTTCCGAATTCGCGTCAACATGTCCGCGATTGTATCGGTATACATGCCCCTCTCCTCTTTGGGATCCGGTTTACCAGCTGGCTTTGATTACGCCAGGGAGTTCACCCTGGTTCGCCAGTTTCCGGAGACAGACTCGGCAAAGGCCGAACTTACGATAATATGCATGGGGCCGCCCGCACGACCGGCAACGGTTGTACTGACGAACCTTGAACTTGGGCTTCTTCATCGCCTTTGCAATCATTGATTTCTTGGCCATGAGCTCTCCTTAGTTCTTCCGGAACGGAATACCGAGGTAGTCCAGCAATTTCCGGGCTTCCTCATCATTCCGGGCAGTCGTCACGATCGTGATGTTCATTCCCCGTGTTACATCAATCTTGTTGTAATCAATTTCCGGGAAAATCAGCTGATCACGAATACCCATCGTATAGTTGCCACGGCCGTCAAATCCCTTGGGAGACAGCCCCCGGAAGTCTTTTACACGGGGCAGTGCCACGTTGCACAGACGATCCAGGAATTCAAACATCCGCTGCTGACGCAGGGTCACACGGCAGCCGATCGGCATCCCGTCGCGGAGCTTAAATGCAGCAATGGACTTCTTGGCCCGGGTGATCACGGCCTTCTGACCGGCTACCAGACTCAGATGTTCTGCAGCCAGGTCCAGCGTCTTCATGTTCTGGGCACCGTCACCAACGCCCATGTTGAGAACAATCTTCACCAGCCGGGGGACCTGCATGACATTGTCATAGCTGAAGTCCTTCATCAGCTTCGGTACGATATCTTTCTTGTACGTATCCAGCAATCTTGCCATGGGTTACCTCGATTACTTGTCAATCTGTCCGTTGCATTTCTTGCAAACCCGGACCTTGCGGTCGTCATTCAGCTTGTTACGGCTGATGCGCGTCGGCTTTCCGCACTCGGGGCAGATCACCATCAGGTTCGAAATGTCAATGGGAGATTCACGGTCTTCGATGCCACCATGGGTGCCGGCAGACTGGTTGGGGCGCACGTGCTTCTTCATCATGTTGATGCCTTCCACCAACGCGCGGCCTTTCTTCATGTCCACTTCGAGCACCACACCGGAACGACCCTTGTCCTTACCGGTGAGCACCATGACCTTGTCTTTTTTCTTGATACTTGCTTTCTTCAGCATCAGCATCTCCTCACAATACCTCCGGCGCCAGGGATACAATCTTCATGAAGTTCTTTTCACGAAGTTCCCGGGCAACCGGACCGAAAACGCGGGTTCCCAGCGGTTCGTTTTCCGCGTTCAGCAGTACCGCTGCGTTCTCGTCAAAACGGATATAGCTTCCGTCTTTCCGGCGGCGTTCCTTCCGCTGGCGGACAATCACTGCCTTCACCACGCGGATGTTCTTCTGGTTCCACGCCGGATTTCCCTCTTTCACGGACGCCGTGATGATATCGCCGATCTGTGCGTACGGTCCAACAGAACCGCCCAGTGCGCGGATGCACATGATCTTCTTCGCCCCGGAGTTGTCCGCTACGTTCAGAATGGTTCCCATCTGAATCATGGTTCCCTCTCCTTACCTGTTCCGGTATCAGAGTTCCGGCGCCCGCTCAATGATGCGGTTCAGCCGCCAGCGTTTCCGCCGACTCAATGGCCGGGTTTCCACGATTTCCACCTTGTCGCCGATATTGCATTCGTTGGCGGGATCGTGTGCCATATACTTCTTCGACCGTTTGATGTACTTCTTATAAAGCGGATGCTTGATCAGCGTTTCCACTTTCACAACAATGGAACTGTCCATCTTGTTGCTGACCACATTGCCGATCTGCAATTTACGGTTATGCATCTGCCTGTCTCCTTTTCTCCGTCAGAATCGTGTTCAGGCGGGCAATGTCACGACGGGTTGCTTTGATCCCGGCCGTATTCTCCAGCTGCCCCAGCGAAAGCTGAAAGCGGAGTTTGAACAGTTCTTCCTTCTTTTCCGCGATCCGGACTTCGATTTCTTCCGGAGCAAGTTCACGGATGTCTTTCGTCTTCATTCCTCACTCCCTGTTTAGCGGACCCGTTCCACGAACTGGGTCTTGATGGGCAGCTTGGCGCCTGCCAGCTGAAAGGCCCGCTGTGCCAGTTCCCGGGGAACGCCTTCGATTTCAAACATCACCTTGCCCGGCCTGATCACGGCAACCCAACCTTCGGGGCCGCCCTTCCCTTTACCCATACGGGTTTCTGCCGGCTTCTTGGTGTAAGGCTTGTCCGGGAACATGCGGATCCAGATCTTACCACCACGTTTTACATGACGGGTAATGGCAACACGGGCTGCTTCAATCTGGCGGTTGGTGATCCAGGCACCTTCCAATGCCTGCAGACCAAACTCACCGAAAGCAACAAAGTTTCCGCGGGTTGCCTTTCCCTTAACGCGTCCCTTCTGCACTTTCCGATGCTTGACCTTTTTCGGACTCAACATGAAGCACCTCCGGGGTTAGCGTTTGCTGCGCCGGCTCGGACGACCCGGCAGTTTTTCACCTTTGCTGATCCATACCTTCACGCCGATAACGCCGTATGTGGTCATGGATTCAGCAAAGCCGTAATCGATGTTAGCTTTCAACGTGGACAAGGGAATCCGGCCCCAGGAATATTCTTCGGTACGGGCAATATCGGCACCGCCAAGACGGCCGCCGATCTTGATCTTGATCCCGTCAACACCCTTCTTCTGGGCATTTTCCATCGCCTTTTTCATGGCCCGACGGAAACCGATACGGCGTTCCAGCAGTGAACCGATATGTTCGGCAACCAGCTGGGCGTCCGCTTCCGGTGCGTTCACCTGTTCAATATTGATGTACACTTCCTTGCGCTTCAGCTTCTTCTGAAGGTCTGCACGGAGCTTGTCCACTTCAGCACCCTTCCGGCCGATAATGATGCCCGGCTTCGCAGTGAAGACGTTGAGCGTCATTTTGTCGGCTGCCCGTTCAATCTCAATGGATGAGATTCCGGCGTGGTACAGGCGCTTCTTCATATACTTTTTCAATTCCAGATCTTCGTGAAGAAGATCCTGATAGTTCCGTCCGCCAAACCACCTGGATTTCCAAGTCTTGTTATAACCCAGGCGGAACCCGTACGGATGTACCTTCTGACCCATCGAAACCTCCCGTTATTCCTTTACGTCCAATTCGATGGTGATGTGTGAATACCGCTTCAGGATTCTCACCGCACGCCCCATGGCCGCAGCCCGAATCCGTTTCAGCGAGGGTGCCTGGTCAACAAACGCACGGGCCACAAAGAGCTGATCCACGTCAACTGTTTCATTGCCATGCTCTGCATTTGCAATTGCAGATTTCAGCACCATGCCCACAGTCTTGGCATACTTCTTCGGGGACGCATCCAGGATGGCCATGGCATCGCCGACCATCCGGCCCCGGATCGCGTCAACCACGATACGGGTTTTCTGGGGTGACCCCTTCACATATTTTGCTACTGCTCTGGATACCATCGCTCTTCCCCTATCTTCTCTTGGAACCCTTGTCCTTGCCGGCGTGTCCCCGGAAGGTACGGGTCGGTGCGAATTCACCCAGTTTGTGACCTACCATGTTTTCATCTACGTACACCGGGATGAACTTCTTGCCGTTGTGCACCGCAAACGTCAATCCGACCATATCGGGCGTGACGGTGGAACGTCTGGACCACGTCTTGATGACCTGACGGCTGCCGGTTTCATTGGCATTCGCCACTTTCTTCATCAAGTGGTCGTCCACGAAGTATCCCTTTCTCAGTGATCTCGTCATCGTGCCCCTCCACTATGCTTTCCGTCTGCGGACGATGTACTTGTTGGACTTCTTGTTCTTGTTCCGCGTCTTGTACCCCTTGGTCGGCTTACCCCACGGAGAGCAGGACGGCCGGCCACCGGAAGAACGCCCTTCACCACCACCCATGGGGTGATCGATCGGGTTCATCGCGACGCCGCGAACATGTGGACGGCGACCCAGCCAACGGGAACGACCGGCTTTACCGATATTGATGTTCTCGTGTTCCAGGTTTCCGACCTGACCGATGGTTGCCCGGCATTCGGCATGCACCAGCCGAACTTCACCGGACGGAAGCCGCAGATGACAATACTTGCCTTCCTTGGCCAGCAGCTGGGCATAAGCACCGGCGCTGCGACACATCTGGCCACCCTTTTTAATCTTCAATTCCACGTTGTGTACCAGCGTACCAACCGGGATACTCCGCAGCGGCATTGAATTGCCCACTACGATATCGGCCTTGTCGCCGGATTCCACTTTGTCGCCGACCTTCAGTCCTTCCGGCGCCAGGATATACCGCTTTTCGCCATCTGCATAAACCAGCAGTGCGATGTAAGCAGACCGGTTGGGATCATATTCGATCGCCGTAACACTGGCGGGAACGTTGTCCTTCTGCCGTTTGAAATCGATGACACGGTAGAGACGCTTGTGACCGCCGCCCCGGAACCTTACCGTTACGCGGCCCAGGTTGTTCCGGCCACCCTTACGGTTCAGTTTTTCGGTCAGCGACTTTTCCGGCCGCTTCTTGGTCAATACCGAAAAATCAGCCACCGTCATTTCCCGGCGGGACGGGGTCGTCGGTTTGAATTTTTTCAACGCCATGACGTACTCCCCTTACACCGTTTCGAAGAAGTCGATACGCTGACTGTCATCAGCCAGATATACCAGTGCCTTCTTCCAACTTCTGCGATGGCCTTCAAACTTACCAAGGCGTTTCTTCTTGCCGGTGACGTTCATGACACGAACTTTCTTCACCTTCACCTTGAAGATCTTTTCGACTGCATCGCGGATTTCTATCTTGTTGGCATTCCGCGCAACTTCAAACGAGTATGCGTTCTGCCCTTCCTGCAAGTCATTGCTCCGTTCCGTCAGCAGCGGCCGGATGATGATATCGTGTACTGTTTTCATCCCAGCACCTCCTCAATCCGCTTCACTGCTTCCACCGAGAGAATGACATAGTCATACTTCATCAGGTCATACACGTTCAGGTCCGTTGCAACCATGGTCTTGAGACGCGGATGGTTGCGGGAAGACAGGTGCAGCGTGTTGTTGATGTCACCGTCCACCAGCAGGACACTGGTTGTATTCATTCCCTTGATGATCTTGTCGTGGAGCAGGCTGGTCTTGGGTGTATCCAACTCAAACTTGTCTACGACCATCAGACGTTCGCCCTGGAGCTTATCGGACAGTACAACTTTTACTGCTCTCCGACGCTTCTTCTTCGGAATGCTCGCCGTAAAGTCACGGGGCTGCGGTCCGTGTACGGTACCACCATGCCGCCACAGCGGGCTGCGGGTGCTGCCTGCACGGGCACGACCGGTGCCTTTCTGCCGCCACGGTTTCTTTCCGCCACCACTGACATCCTTCCGGTTCTTGGTGGATGCGTTGCCCTGACGACGGTTTGCCAGAATTGCATTCATGGCTTCCCAGACAACGTGGCGATTCATTTCCACTTCGAAAATTTCCGGCTTCAGCACGATTTCATCAACCGGCTGGTTGTCCAGATTGATTACCTTTACCTTGGCCATGGTACTCTCCCGTCTCAACCCTTGTTGATGAACACATAGCTGCCGCGTCCACCGGGGATTGCACCCTTCACGACCAGCAGGTTGTTTTCCTTGTCAATGCTCACCACTTTCAGGCCTTTTACGCTGACCTTCTTGTTGCCCATCTGGCCCGGCATTTTCTTGCCGGGGAAGACGCGGCTGGGACTGGCGCACTGACCGATAGCGCCCGGTGCCCGGTGAAACATTGAACCATGGGTTGCCCGTCCGCCTGAGAAGCCGTGCCGCTTCATGACGCCCTGGAACCCTTTCCCCTTCGACTTACCCGTAACATTTACCTTATCCACACCTTCAAAGATGTCTACGGTCACCTGCTGGCCCAATTCAACCGATTCTCCGCCGTTCATCCGGAATTCCTTCAGGATCCGAACGGAACCGGCACCGGCCTTTTCCAGGTGTCCCTTGCGTGGTTTGGCAATGTTCTTGGGATTGATACTTTCCACAAGCCCGAGTTGTACGGATTCGTACGCATCGCGGTCCGCTGTTTTCACCTGGACCACGACGCAGGGGCCTGCTTTGATCAGTGTCACCGGAATCATCCGCCCATTGTCATCGAAGACCTGGGACATTCCGACTTTTTTTCCAATCAATCCATTCACCATTGTGTTTCCTCCACGTTCCCGTGCCCGTTACTTCGCTTCGGACGCCTTGATTTCAACGTTCACGCCAGCAGGCAGTTCCAGTTTCATCAGGGCTTCCACCGTCTGTTCCGTCGGCTCGTGAATGTCAATCAGACGCTTGTGAACACGGATTTCAAACTGTTCACGGGACTTCTTGTTCACGTGAGGCGAACGGTTTACCGTAAAACGGGAAATGTCGGTGGGAAGCGGAACCGGTCCGGCGACATTGGCGCCGGTACGCTTGGCCGTGTCCACAATTTCAGACGTGGACTGGTCCAGCACCCGGTAATCGTATGCTTTGAGTCGAATGCGAATCTTACTGCTCTTCATCGATAGCCTCTTATTCGATGATATCGGTCACCGTGCCGGCGCCGACCGTACGGCCGCCTTC
>CAZDKZ010000026.1:0-26980 GCA_964506215.1 uncultured Holophagae bacterium | reverse complement strand
TCTGCTTCCTTGAACAGGTGGACGTCGGTCTGCGGGAACGGGATGGAAATGCCGTTTTCGTCAAACGCTTCCTTCACCTTCTGGTGAATGTCGAAGTTGATGTTCCAGTATTCCGACGTGTTGCACCAGACCCGTACGGTGAAATTCACCGAACTGTCCGCCAGTGCGCCCACGGCCACCAGCGGTTCCGGTTCCTCGTGAATCCGGTCGTCCACCGCGATGACGCTCCGGAGAATACCGGCGGCTTTCCGCATGTCATCCCCGTAGGAGATCCCAAAGGTGAGATCCAGCCGCCGGGTCGGTTCCGCCGTGATGTTGATGATATTGCCTTCGGAAAGCGGACCGTTGGGAATCAATACCCGCCGGTTGTCCGGTGTGAGCAGAATGGTATGGAATACCTGGATCTGCACCACGCGGCCGATCTGTCCCTGCGCCTCGATCCAGTCATCCACCTTGAAGGGCTTCATCAGCAGGATGACAATACCACCCGCCAGGTTGGACAGGTTGCCCTTCAGCGCCAGGCCTACCGCGATACCCGCGGCACCGACCATGGCCACCAGCGACGTGGTTTCCACCCCCAGGATGGACACCACCACAATCACGACGATGATCCGAAGGGACAGGCGGGTGGCACTGCCCAGGAAGGACCGCAGGGAAATGTCTACGTTGGCTTTTTCCAATGCTTTGACCATGATGCGTACCACGATCCGGATCATCCAGAATCCCAGTGCCAGAACGATGATGGCCAGCAGGAGCCGGGGACCGTATCCAATTGCCATGTCCATCAACTTGTCCTTGTATACCATCAGGTTGCCCATGAGATCCTCCATCTTGTTTCAAAATGATTGTCTCTATCTTAGATGTGTTTTCCGGTTTGGGCAAGTGTAGAAGATTCAATCGCCATGGAGCCGGTTCGGATGGTTGGGTGGTGTTCTTCGTGTGGTTCGTTCAAAAAAACAAGACCCCGGGGAGGTCATCCGGGGTCTTGGGCCTGTGGTACGGTTGGAGAGGTTATTGGGAGGTTCTGGGGTATCTCCGGTACCGTTCAGGGTCAACTGGTGTTCGCCGCCTGGTGGAACTGGGGGCTGTCCATCGGTTCGGGAAACACCGTCGACGGCTTCATATAATGCAGGAGTCGTGCCAACTTTCCGTATTTGTAATTGAAAGAATATAAAGGATCACAGGTTTTAAGGAGGGTGCCGATTTGGCCGGCGTCCTGTGCGGGTACGTCAGTTCGGTGCAAATGAGATGTCAGTCGGGGAGCCGGTCTGTGAGGATCTGCAGCACGGCGGTGGCCTGGTGACCTGCCGCAACCATAACCCGGGGAGCCATGAGGCCGGTACCCGGAGCAGCTCCCGAGTCCATGTCCCCGCACAGGAGTATATTCCCGGACAACCGGCGGGTTCGGATGGTGTTGGAGTCGCCGATCCCGGCAAGTCCGGACGCCGTAATCAGCCATCGTTGCTGCATATCTGTTCGAGAGAAGATTTCCACCAGCATCGCCTTGTCTCGTTCCCCATCCACGGCTTCCACAACCACAGGCACTTCTCCAATGACCGGGAGCAGGTTGTCCCGGGTAATGCGCTGCCGGTGACAAATCAGGTTCACAAACGGGTTGAACCGGCGGATCTGGTCTGCCAGGGCTTCCACTTTGGATCGGCCGATGTCCGATCGGTTAAAGCACTGCCGGTTGAGATTGGTGGCATCCACCCGTTCATCATCCGCCAGGGTCAATGATCCGATACCGGTGCGGGCCAGTGCCAGCGCGACATGAGATCCCAGGCCCCCGCATCCGATGATTGCGGCGGAACCATTGGATACATTTTCCTGGAGGGCCGGTGTATTTCGGGCAGTGAGCAGTGCCTGAAAGGTGATGTCGTCTTCCGGTGGTTTATCCGCAATGATCTGGAGATGATCTCCGTTGGAAAGCGCGGTTTCATACCACGCCGTTTTGTTTACCGGATGTCCGTTGCGGACGACCAGTATGGGATCGGTCAGATCCGCCAGTTGTATTGCGGTTGCCAGCAGGTGAGGTGCCGGAATGTTCGTTACGCGACCGTTGAGACGCACCCGGATGGTCATCTTAACCGCCACCCACCGGGATATAGAGGAACAGATGGTCACCGTCTGACAGCGTCTGTTCCAACCGTGCCGGTGCCTGATTCAGAAACGGTTGAATGTGATGGATATGAGCGGGACGGATGCCGATATGGTGGAGCAGGTCCAGGACGGTCATGGGAGCCGACAGGGAAAGGGTTTCCCCACTCTTAAGGTTTCCGGCTGAAAGGAATCCCGGGAATTCCAGGGTGATCTCCATACGTGCTCCATGTGTTTCAGTTCGTCTATTATGGGTTCCTGGATGTTGTTCGTCAAGTGCAGGAAAACCCCGGGGGAGAGAGGTGATCCCCCGGGGTTATCATGAAGAAGGAGGTCTTGTTTGTCAACCGGTGCTGTTCGCTACCGTGTTGTCGGTGGTATGATGCAGTCACATCTCCGTTGGTTACAAAACCGGCCCGCAAAAAGCGGGCCGGCTTTGCCATATGGGGTGTGAGGGGGTAGAGGAGGTCATGTACCCAAACACCCGGTCTTCCTGTAGCGGCAGGTTTGAGGGGTGATCTGCCGTTACTGACCGTTGCAGATTAATTTATGCCAGACTTGTGCCAGCTATTACCGCCTGGAACAGGGGGATTTTCACTGAAAATCCCGATCGGGACGCCAGTCTGGCTGTCGTTGTGCCGTTTTTGCGCACCGACAACACCGGGTTGCCTCTGGTGAACGGGTGGTTTATCCTTGTGTGGCAGGACCGGAAACAATTGAACTGGAGGTACCATGAACCAGCAGGTGCCGGATGCCCGACAGCAGGAGCTGTTACAGATTGCCCGGGATGCGATTGGCCATCGACTGGGGTTTGCAGTGGCGGAACAGCCGGCAGGGAACAACCGTTTCCTGCAGCGGGAAGATTTCGGGACCTTCGTGACGTTGACCCTGGAGGACAACCTCCGTGGGTGTATCGGTTATATTGAACCGGTAGCCCCGCTGGGTGAGCAGATCCGGATGTGCGCATTGGCGGCCGCGTTTCAGGATCCCCGGTTTACGCCGTTGGCCCGGCATGAATTCGACCGTATCTCCATTGAGATCAGCCTGCTGTTTCCCCCGGTATCGGTAAGGGATACAGACGAAATTCAGGTGGGGCGGGATGGACTGATTGTATCCAGGGGTGGTTTCCACGGCCTGCTGCTGGCCCAGGTGGCTGTTGACCATGGGTGGGACCGGGAGACGTTCCTGAATGAAACGTGCTGGAAAGCGGGACTGCCGGAAGATGCCTGGCGGGATGGGAGTACATCAATACAACGGTTTGAATCCATCGTATTCGGGGAGACTGCATGAACAATTTCAGGACCAAGGTGGTGTGTACGCTGGGACCGGCCTGCCATGATGTGGATACATTAAAGCGAATGATTGCCGCCGGTATGCGTGTGGCCCGGTTGAATTTTTCCCATGGCAGTCACGATGAACACGCGGTTCAACTGGCGAATGTGCGGGCGGCTTCCCGTGAAGAAGGTGTGCACGTTGCCGTGATGGCCGATCTTCAGGGTCCTAAAATACGGGTCGGTGAGTTGTCATCACCATCGATTGCGTTGCACCGGGATGATGAGGTGACGATCACTACGGTGCCCATGACCGGTGACAGGCATGAATTCTCGACGGACTATCCGGATTTCGCGAAGGATGTAAAACCCGGTGACAGGGTATTGATTGATGATGGCACCATTCACCTGGTCGCCCTGGGGTCGGACGATGTTTCAGTTCGTCTTCGGGTGGTCGTGGGGGGCATTTTGAAACCCCGGAAAGGGATCAACCTGCCCGGTGTGGCCATCAGCACAGCGTCCATTACAGAAAAGGACCGGCGGGATCTTGTGTTTGCACGGGAACAGGGAGTGGACCTGGTTGCGGTTTCCTTTGTCCGGCATCCCCGGGACATCATGGAAGTGCGGCGATTACTGGAGGGGTCGACCATCAAGGTGGTGGCCAAGATTGAGCGGCCGGAGGCACTGGACCGGATTGCCGTGATACTGAACGCGGCGGATGGTGTCATGGTGGCGCGCGGGGACCTGGGTGTTGAAATCCCGTTGGAACGGGTCCCGGTCTGGCAGAAGCGGATCCTGTCAAGAGCGGTGGCCATGGGACGATTTTCCATCACGGCAACCCAGATGCTGGACTCGATGATTGAAGCACCGATGCCTACCCGGGCGGAAGTGTCGGATGTGGCCAATGCCATCCTGGATGGAACGGACGCGGTCATGCTGTCCGCTGAAACAGCAGTGGGCGCATACCCGGTGGAAGCAGTGGCAACCATGGGACGTGTGGCGGCTGAAATCGAATCCATCGATAATCCGGTGTCTGCAGCGGACCTGGAACAGGCCATCCGGCACCGGGATACCGAACAGTCCGTGGCGGTTTCGGCAGCATTGATGTCCGTCATGGCCCAGGCCCGATGTATTGTAGCGTTCACGGAGTCCGGATACACGGCGTTGCTGATTTCCCGTCAACGGCCCGCCGTACCCATTATCGGGTTTACACCCCATGCGCATGTGGCAAGACAGATGGCGGTGTATCGGGGTGTGGTGCCCCGGGTGCTGGATCCTTCCGGGAGTACGGACCGGTTGTTCAAACTGGTCAAGGAAGAACTGTTGAAACGTGGGGACGTGGTAACCGGCGATCGTGTGGTGGTGACGTTGGGTCTGCCATTCGGCGAGGCGGGTACAACCAACCTGGTGCATGTGCTGGAGATTGACTGATGGGCTGGCTGATTCTCTCTGCGGTGCTGATGACCATTTCATTTCTGCCCTGGTTGGGCGGTGTGCCTGTATTGTTCTGCCTGGTCCCGGTGATTCACCACGCCATGAAGGTGGATGAATGGAAGAAGCGCCTGTGGTACGGGTTGGCCTGGGGCGTGTGCATTTTTGCGTTGAACTTTTACTGGGCCGTTCACACCATGCATACCTACGGACGGATGAGCTATGCGTTGTCGGTGATTCTTTTCATTCCGCTGGCTGTTGTGCAGACCATTCCCTTCAGCCTGTGGTATGTCCTGTTCCCCTGGTTGTTCCGAAAACACCCGGTATTGCCGGTACTGGCGTTTCCCTTTTTCGTCCGGTTAATTCCGCTCATATTTCCCTATTCACTGGCCTCGGCGCTTTCGGTGAATCCCCTGATGATCCAGACCGCATCCATCTGGGGGGAATGGGGCCTGGATGCGTTCATTGCGGGCCTGGGAATCTTGATCTGGCAGAGCCTGGCAACCGGCCAACGGAAAATCCGATGGATCACCGTCGGTGTGCTGACCGGCTTCCTGTTGATCAGTACCGTTCAATATCTCCGTCCGAACCGTGGAGGAGAGCAGGTGGGGGTGGCGGTTCTGCAGCCCTGCGTATTGGACCAGGATCCGCCGGCAGTGAAGGAAGTGGTGTTCTTCCAGTCGGTCCGGGAAGCCAGGGGGAAGGTGAACGGAACGCTGGTGGTGGTTCCGGAATCCTCATTGCCGGATGCCATCGTGGCAAGGGCCGACTTTTTTGATGTGATCGGGGAAGTGCGGCGTGTGCTGGATGCCCGGGGAATCCTGGTGAATGCCGTGGTGTACCGCAACAGCCGGCTGACCAATTCCCAGTTCCTCATGATGGCAGACGGGAGCCTGGACCAGTATGACAAGCATCGGCTGATGCTGTTCGGCGAGCGGTTCCCGTTCTATTCCCTGTTCCGGAAACTGCCCATCTATGCTGCGAACTTTGCAAATTTCTCACCGGGAACGGACATTCGGCCCATGGCAGGAGATGGATTGCAGATTGCGACCCCCATCTGCCTGGAGGCCATTTTTGAAGATTATGTGGCGGAATTGTCCCGGGAGGCCGGGATGATCATTAACCCGACGGATGATGAATGGTTTGGTCCGTTCCATGCGACATGGCTGCACTTTTCCCAGGTTCGGACCAAGGCCGTGGAAACAAGACGGTGGCTGGTCCGGGCAACCAATAACGGGTATACGGTGGCGGTGGATGAAAAGGGCCGGATCCGGGCGGATATTCCGGCAGGGAGACCCGGCCGCATGGTCATTGATGTGCCACAGTTGTATGGCGTTACGGTTTACCAGCGAATTGCCCGCTGGATGCCCTGGCTGTTCGGTCTTGCCATCATTGTGTTGTACTTTGGAGGTTCCCGTTGGCGCAGACCGTCCTGATCCTGGGCGCCCGGATGGCTGATACCGATCCCCGTCGCCTGGAAGACCACCTGGTGGAATTGTCCCGGTTGCTGGAGACCCTGGGGCTGGAACCTATCGGTATGGATGTGCAGAAACTGGACCGGTATCGTTCCGGTACCTATTTCGGCGAAGGTTTTCTGAAACAGACAGTGGCGCGGTTTGAGCCGGACCTGATTGCGGTAGAAGGGGGCCTTTCCTTCAGCCAGGTTCGGAATATTGAGGCGGTTACCGGTGTCCCTGCAACAGACCGGACACGGATCATCCTGGAAATCTTCGATCGACATGCCCGGACCCGGGAAGCACGGGTTCAGGTGGAGCTGGCCCGGCTCCGGTATCAGCGTACCGGGTTGCGCAGCAGTGACGCCGCGCTGGCCCAGCAGGTGGGTGCCATTGGTGTACGGGGCGGTAAAGGAGAAAAGCAGATTGAACTGGACCGCCGGACATTGGACAAGCGGATCGCCCGGCTTTCCCGGGAAATGAAGCAGATTGAGAAACAGCGGCGTCTGAACCTGAAGAACCGCGCCCGGACATTTTCGGTAGCGCTGGTGGGCTATACCAATGCGGGTAAGTCCTCGTTGTTGAACCGGCTGACCCGGAACGAAGTGCTGACGGATGACCGGTTGTTTGCCACACTGGATACGACCAGTCGGCAATGGTTCATTCCCCCGGACCATCGTCTGGTATTATCCGACACCGTCGGGTTCATCCGGAACCTGCCCCATCTCCTGGTGGCCTCCTTCCGCTCCACGTTCGGGGTGGCTGAAGCATCCGCGCTGCTGCTCCATGTGGCCGACCTGACCTCCGAGGATATGGCAGAGCAGATTGAGATCGTGGAGCAGACATTGCAGGAAATGGGATTGGCTGACCATCCCCGGATCCTGGTGTTGAACAAGGCAGATGCGGTACCGCAGGCCACCGTGGACCGGTACCGGGCGTTGTATCCGGGCAGTGTGTGCGTTTCTGCAAGAACCGGTTTGGGTCTGCCGGCCTTGATGGAACGGACAGCTGTTCAAGTGAACCGGGAGATGAATCGTGGGTGAAATCCAGTTCGGCGGTTGGCCCATGGGGGGCTGGCACTGGACCGGTGTGGATGAGGCGGAAGTGATCGGGGCAGCCCGGGAAGCGGTGGAGCTGGGCATCACAACATTCGACACGGCGCCGGTGTATGGTTTCGGGCTGGGGGAGGAGCGGCTGGGCCGGGCACTGGCCGGGATCCGGGACCGGGTGCAGGTGATGACCAAATTTGGACTCCGGTGGAACCGGCAAGGCCGCCCATTCTTCCAGACAACTGTTGCGGGAAATCCGGTTACCGTGGTTCAGGATCTGTCACCGGAATCCATTGTGGCGGAATGTGAAGCGTCGCTGGGTCGATTGGGCGTGGAAGTGATTGATTGCTATCAGTTGCATTTTCATGATGGCAAGACAGACCTGGTGCTGATTGCCCAGGTCATGGAATCGCTGATGGAGAAGGGCTGGATCCGTTCCTGGGGAGTCTGCAACCTCAATACCGGGGATCTTCACCGACTGGTTTCCCGGGGTCATTCCCCGTCCTTGCTGCAATTTCAATTCAACCTGTTGAATCGGAAGGCCGAAACGAGTGTGATTCCGTACTGTATGAAACACGGCATCAAGTTTCTGGCTTATTCGCCGTTGGCCAGGGGACTGTTGACCGGCTCGGATCATCAGAACTGGCAGGAAGACGATGATCGAAAATTCTGGAAAGCTGCCCGCCGGTCCGACATCCGGTTAAAACTGGAAAAGCTGCGGCCCGTTCTGGATCAGCTTGGGGTGTCCATCGGCACCCTGTTACTGGCATGGACGGCTGCTGTCAGGGGTGTGGACGGGGTGCTGGCGGGTTGCCGTACACGAACCCACGCCCGGGATGCATCGGCAGCGGCGAAGTTGCAGGTGTCACCGGAAGTTTACCATCTGATTGCACGTCTGTTCTGCTAAAATCAAATTAAGACAAACAGTTAAGGGGTGATGGATGTTTAATTTTCAGGATAAGCGGGTTATTGTCACGGGTGGTACCCGGGGAATCGGGCTGGAAGTCTGCCGGATCCTCCACGGCATGGGGGCGAAAGTCGTCGCGTCCTATGCCAGGAATCGGGATGCCGCTGACGCATTGGAACAGGAATTGCCCGGTATCATCAGTTATGGTGGCGACCTGGGCGATGTGGATGCCGCAACGGGCCTGGTGGATTGCTGCTACGAAGCATTCGGCGGTCTGGATGTTTTGATTAACAATGCGGGAATCTGGAACTATCTGTACGCCGGTTCCTTTGAGGTAGACGTGTGGGATCACATGGTCCGCAACAATCTCCGCTCGGTGTACCTGGTAACGGACGATGCGGTCCGGCGCTGGTTGAAGGAGGAGAAGGGTGGCCGGATTGTGCACGTGGCATCCACGGCCGCCCAGCGGGGTGAAGCGGAGCACGCACACTACGCTGCAACCAAGGGGGCCATTGTTTCCTATACCAAGTCACTTTCTTCCGAGCTCGCCCCCCGGGGCATCTTTACCAATTGCGTGGCCCCGGGATGGGTGGATACGGAAATGAACACGGATGTTTTCGCCGACGGCGGTCGGGAAGCGGCAGCGGCCGGTATTCCGTTGGGGCGTGTACCCACCGCCATTGAGATTGCCTGGCCCATTGTGTTCCTGGCGTCGGAACTGGCTTCCGCCGTGACGGGTGAAATCTTCAACGTGAACGGCGGCAATGTACTTTGCGGATAGTATCTGCCTGATCTGCACCAGTGGATGAAACCGGAAATGACTGTTTGTGATCGCGTTCTTGAAAGAACCTTACATTTTTGTAAAAAAACTATTGACAGATCGTGCACGGGTCCGTATATTGATCATAACAGGTATGCGTGAATACGATTCTTACCCCCCTTTTTCGTTGTTCAACGCATCTCAGCCCGGGTCACCCCACCCGGGCTTATTTTTTGCCACCCGGTTTCAGTTTCCACCGAACAGTTTATCCAGCAGCTTGTTTTTTATCTTTTCCTTGGCTTTATCAACCAGCGCGGATGTGTCCGGTTTAACAGTCGGGTCAGAGACGGTACCGGAAATCTTCAGGGGAACGGTCACAGTTCCATCGCCGGACAGGTTGCGAAGGGTTCCCGGCAGGTTTGCGGCTGCTTCTTTTGAGACAATAACCACCGGACGGAAATCCAGGGTGCCTGTCAGTGAAGCGCGACCGGACAACCGGATGGTCAGCGGTGCGGTTTCCAGAATCTGTTCCCGGACATCAATCCAGCCGTTCCGAATCTCTGCGAACCCGTTGAAGGCTTTTACTTTCTGTCCAACCAGCGGTGTTTTCAGCAGTTCCTGCGCCTTTCGAACAACCGGGTCATCTCGCAGGACAGCATCCTGGATCTCGTATTGAACGGAGCCCTCCAAAACCTGCTTGAGTTCTGCCAGTGTACCGGCTGATCCGTTGAAGTCAAAACGGGCGTTGGCTGTTCCGCCGTCCAACGGAGCTTTGCGGACGAGGGATTTTACCAGTTGAATGCCGATGGCAGAACCGGACGCCGATATTCCCAGGCCGTTTTCATTGGGTACAAGACGGGCATTCCCCTGAATTGTGCCGTTCAGTAATGTGACCCTGCCCAACTGAAAACGGGTTTCTGCATCATGAGCCTTCAGTGTGGCTGCGAGATCGCCAATCTTCATTTCGCCGACAGTGAAACGATCCATCCGGATTTTAATGTCATGGGCAATGCCGTCATACGCTGGATAGGTGAGCGTAATATCCGTAGCGGTGTGCTGTCGGGGGCTGGCCTTTGTTGATGTGGTCGTTTGTGGTTGGGGAACGGGCAACCTGCCATCCTGCACGTGGAGTGTGAGATGGGTCTGCGGTGTAGGCGACAGGTAGTGCTCAACAGTTCCGGTTACGGTTGCGGTCAGCCAATCTCCCGTCAGTGCCACCGGGTCCATTCTGAGTGTCTGGTAGTCTGCAGAAATGGCCGCGTCAACGGAAAGGGGAGAAAGGCCAGGCAGGGTCGCGTTCAGGCCGGTTGCCTTGAGTGCGGCGTTCAGGGTGTCCTTGCCAAGGTTGACGGTCCCGGTTACGGGTCCTGCCAGTTTCATGTCGGCAGGAAATGGCAGCAGATCCGGTGGGACAATCGCCAGGATTTCTTCAATATCGGCGGCTTCCAGCGTGGCCGCCAGTGCCAGCTCCGGCACCAAAACGCCGGAGATGTCAATCATGGTTTTCCCCAGCTGCAGATCACCGGAATCCAGTCTGAACTGGTCCAATTTGTGGGAAGTGGAACAAACCAGATCGCCTTTTAACGGCAGATTGACAGGCGTCCTGCCGGTGTTCGGGATCAACTGGTCCAGTTCAATTGTTGTATCCAGGTTCAGTTGGTCGCCATCGGATGTGACAGCAACATGAATCTCTCCGTTGATGGCTTCAACGGGTAACCGGGTGTCCAGTATGGTTTCCAGTGCGTCGACATCACCCAGTGTCAAGGTGCCATCCAGTTCATCCAATCGGGTCAGTTCTTCCAGTCTGCCGGTCACCTCAAGGGAGTTGTCCCTGGAGCCGATTTCCAGGCTGCCTGCAAAACGCCCGTCTTCACGCACTTCCAGTTGAATGCCGGAGATACGGACCGGTTCTGGATCGGTTTGGATGATCAATGTTCCGTCCGAAACCGTGATGGCACCGATGGGCGGTGGCGGCGTGTCGGCCTGATCTGTTTCGCCCCGGGGGGTGTCAGTGGAACGGGACGCCGGGTGAGGTGTGATCTGAACAACCGGTTCATCGATTTCCGCTTCCGCGATGAAGAGTTCACCGGTGATCAGTTTCAGGTAGGCGGGATGGAGCCGCACACGACGGGTCCGGATGGTGAGTCCGTCCGGTCCGGTAATGGTCAGTTCGGTCAGAATGAGCCCCTTCAGAAGCGAAATCCGGTGCTGATCATAGCGGATGTCCCATCCAGTCTGTTCCGCGGCCCGGTCTGCAATCCAGGTGCGGATGTCTCTGTTCTTGAGGATGAAATAGCCGGTGATCGGAACCATGGTGGCTATGATTACCACAACGATAACCAGGACAGTGAGCAGACGTTTCACATTCATGTTGCCTCCCGTATCCTGATTATACCAGTACCATCAAACCCCATTTGAAACATATGTTGGTTTTGATATGATAAGCACAAGAAACCGAAAGGCATAATCAGGGGGGCGTATGGATTGCGTTCAGCGGGTTGGTCGATGGAGCGGAATGCCGCTGTCCCTGTTTCCAACTCTCCGTGCCCGGATCCTGACGGAGCCGGTTCCATGATCAGGGGAAACGATTATGTTCTGCAACTGCTCTTCATGGCCGCTGTGGGTGCGTTTGCCCTGGCGGGCCAGACCATTCTGCTCAGGGAACTGATGGTGGTGGCATGGGGGAATGAGCTGGTGTTCGGAATCGGACTGGGTTGCTGGTTGGCGGGGGTTTATGGTGGGGCCAGGTTCGGAACCGGTTTGTGCAGACGAAGACCCGGTCACAGCCGGAGCTTGTTGATTGCGGCTGGTCCGATGCTGGTATTGTTCGGTTTTGGTGTGCTGTTTTTCATTCGCCTGATGAAGGGAATCGTCCACATTCCAGCCGGTCAGATGCCGGGATACGGTATGACATTCCTGGTAGCGGGAAGTGCGTTTGTCATCGCCGCCTTCCCCGTGGGCTTCACCTTTCCGTTGATGGTGCAGCGGTTGGCCGGCAGCAGCCAGGGCGGCCAGAATCATACCGGTACCCGGGTGTATATCGCCGAAGGTGCAGGTGCATTTTTCATGTCGCTGGTTCTGGTAATCCTCTTTGCATTTCACGCAGGCGGGGAAGTGTGCCTGCTGGTGGCGTCCACGCCGGTATTGGTATTGGCGCTGCTGGATGCCTGGCGTAACAGAAGCCGTCACCGGGTTGCCACGTTGATCAGCTTTGTTATGGTTCTGGTACTGGTCAGGTTGGGCGGCCCCTGGTCCTTGGAGCAACGGTGGCGGCAACTGGCGGTGGGTGAACGGGTGACAGAGACGGAAACCCCCTATCAGTTGCTTCAAAAAGGACAACTGGACACCCAGGTCCAGATTGCAGCAAATGGCAAAATGATCCTGTCTTATCCGGACCCGGTGACCGCGCGGTTGAAGGTCACGCGTCTGATGGCCCAGCATCCGGCCGTCAGACGGGTGCTGGTGGCGGGGCCGGTGCCGTCTGACGAAGCGAAAGCCTGGGGGGAATGGGGATCTGTCGAGGTGGTGTCCGTCGTACTGGACCCGGTGCTCCATGAATTAACAGGGGCAGTCGCTGACGGTGTCATGCGAACCCACGGGGACCTGCGGGACAAACGATTTCGGGAACAACTGCTTTCCGGTGGTACCTTCGATCTGATCGTCCTGGATGCAACCGCCCCATCCGGTGCATTGGTAAACCGGTATCTTACCCGGGAATTCATGGTGCGTTTGGGTGAACTCCTTTCTCGGGACGGTGTTGCCGCCATTTCCATGCCCTCGCTGGTGAACTATGGTGAAGGACAGTATGGCTTACTTGCGGGCATCCTGGTTACAACGGTACGGACCGTATTTCCATACCGGGCATTTTCAGCAGGCAGTCCCCATTGGCTGTTTGCCTGCAGGATTCCGGGCATCGTGACGGAGACACCGGATGTGATCGGGGATCGTCTCCGTGGGAAAGTGCCCGACTGGAAGCGGGTGAGCCGCTATCTGGCCATGGACGTGGATCCGGAGCGGATATCCATGATCCGGGATACGGTGGCACAAACGGGTGACCGTCTGAACACGGATGAACGTCCCGTCCTGGCCCTTGCTTTTGGCAAACTGAGCGGATGGTATTCCGGTTCCGGTGCGCAGCGGGTTTTGGACTGGCTGGAGCGGATGCCGTTTCTTCTTGTGATGCTGCCCCTGGTGATGATTGTGATCCGCTTATCGCCCGTGGACCGCAGCGGCACAATGGTACCGGTGGCCGCGATGGGATTCGCTGCAATGTCCATGCAAATGGTTCTCATTTACGCGCTGCAATTGATGGGCGGGTCGGTGTACAGCCGGGTGGCCATGTTGAGTGGTTGTTTCATGCTGGGCCTTCCGCTGGGCGCTGCCCTGATGGAACGCCTGGTTGCCGTTCGCCGGCCCCTGCAGATACCACTATTGGGAGCGCTCTTCCTGCAAGCCGTTTTCCTGTTGCTGTGGCGGACCGGTCAACTCTCACCGGGACTGCTGGTTCCGTTCAACCTGGCAGTGGGTTTCGTGACGGGAGCCATGTTTCCGGCTGCCATGCGGACAATGGAAACCATGGAAACCGGGGTCTCTGTTCGGGCCGGTCGCATTGACGCAGCTGATCACCTGGGTGCTGCTTCGGGCGCTGTTTTTGCCGGAGCGGCAGGTCTGTTGATACTGGGTGTCAGCGGTACCGTACTGTTGGCTATTGCTGTGATTGGGGTATCCATGCTGCCGGTATCCGGTAAGCAACGTTGACGCAAGTCGGATCGATGCCTACATTTTGAGGAGGACAGGAGTGAAGATGATTCGGTTTGGACTGTTTATGCTGGTTGTGATGCTGGCGGGGTCTGCCTGCTCAGGAGAGGACACCACGGTCAGACCATTTCTCAAGACCGGCAACTGGTATCCGGCCAACAACTGGATGTTGAACCGCACGCTGAAAGCATGTTTTGAAGATGTGTCCCCGTCGGTGGATGGTCCCGTCCGGGGCCTGGTGTTGCCCCATGCGGGATATGCGTATTCCGGCAAGGTGGCGGCCCATGGGGTCAGTCTGCTCAAGGGGCAGAACGTAACACGCGTTATCTTGTTGGGTGTGGCACACCGGTCCGGTTTTGACGGGGCATGTGTATCCGGTTACATGGCGAATGGGACGCCCATTGGAGATATTCCCCTGGATCGGGCGGTGATTGACAAGCTGGCCGGTCATCCGCTGTTCAAGCAGGACGACCAGACCATGGTAATGGAACATTCCATTGAGAACCAGCTGCCCCTGTTGCAGTATGTCCTGGGAGATACGGGCTGGAAGGCTGTGCCGATCCTGATCAGCAGGCTGGATCCGATGTCCGCCCGTAGAATTGCCGCAGCAATTCTGCCGCACATGGATGCGCGAACGGTTGTCATTGCCAGCTCCGATCTTACCCACCATGGCCGTGCGTTTGGATATGTACCGTTCAAGACTGACGTGGTTCAGAACGTGCGGAAGCTGGATCACGGTTTCCTGGAGCATGTTGTTTCCATGGATCTGGACGGTATGCTGAATTATCGCAAGGAAACCGGTATCACGGTTTGCGGGATTGGACCGTTGCGAATTCTCATGCGCTTGATGAAAGAACTGGATGTAAAAGGAAGTCTCCTGGCCTATGCCAATTCCGGTGAGCTGGATGACAGTGCGGACGTGGTTGTGGGGTATGGTTCGGTTGCATTCTATGAACGGAAAGGGGAGGTGTCCGTGAACGTCAGCGGTGCGAACGGGTTGTCCGGAGAACTCCGGCAAAGCCTGTTGAAATTATCCCGGGAGACACTCAAACAGCATGTGCGTGAAGGTTACGCGGACAAGGTGAATCCCGATGATTATCCAATGGCGTTGCGGGAACCCCGTTCCGTGTTCGTAACGCTCCGGAAAAATGGGTCGCTGCGTGGCTGTATCGGGAACCTGGGGAATCCGGATCCCCTTGCGGTCAGTGTTCGGGATTACACCATCAATGCGGCTTCATTTGATCCCCGTTTTCCACCCGTGGCCGTGGATGAACTACCGGAAATCACCATAGAAATTTCCGTGATGACGCCCATGCAGGAAATCGCCAGCTACAAGCTGGTTCGCCTGGGTACGGACGGTGTTGTGATTCGAAGCGGCGGAAAGGGTGCGGTCTACCTGCCGCAGGTGGCTACCGAAACCGGCTGGTCGTTGGATGAGTTCATGGGCAACCTGTGCAGAAAGGCCGGCCTGCCCGTGGATGCGTACCGGAAGCCGGGCATGAAGTTTTTCACGTTTCAGGCACAGGTTTTTCATGAGTGACACGGATCGGACGACTGCCAGCAGGCGCAGTTTCCTGCAGACATGCGGATATGGAATGACCTGGCTGGCTGTGAGCCGGTTGTTTCCCGAACCCCTGTGTGCGTCATTGGGAGAGCCATCCCGGGTTGTTGTGGCCCGTGACCGGGGACTGGTTCGGGAGCGGAACCTGGTGAAACGGGAGACAGCCGCATATCATTTGAACCGGGGGATACAGCATCTTACCGGCCAGCTGTCTGAATTGAGTGCCTGGCGGTCCCTGTTCAGTCCCCGCGAACGGATCGGTATCAAGCTCAGTTGCCTGCCCGGGATCCCCCTATCCTCGTCGCGGGGTCTGGTGGAAGCCATTGTTGATGGACTGGTGTCGGCCGGTGTGCCATCCCACAACATCATCATCTGGGAGCGGACCGGACGGGAGTTGAAAGAGGCAGGATACCGACTGTCCGACAAAGGGGTACGTGTAAAGGGAACAGATGGGTTTTCCGATGGGGGCTATTCGCGAAATATCGAGTTTGCGGGGCAGGTAGGGACCTGTTTCAGTGTCATCATGGAACAGGTGGATGCCCTGATCAATGTCCCCGTGCTGAAGGATCATGACATCGCGGGTCTGTCCGCAGGCATGAAAAATTTCTACGGGGCGATTTTCAATCCCAACAAGTACCATGGAAACAGGTGTTCGCCCTACGTGGCGGACCTGTCCACCCATCGGTTTATCCGGGATAAACTGCGCTTGGTAGTAGTGGATGCCACGCGAATGCAGCTTCACAACGGTCCGGCGTTTTTCAACCGATATGCACTGGACTATGGGGGAATGATCCTGGGCACCGACCCGGTGGCGGTGGATGCCATCTGCTGGCGGATTCTGGATGCGGAACGGGTGCATGCGGGTTTGAAGCCCATCGCCTTGGATGGCCGGCGACCGGATTACATTGATGTGGCCCGTGAACATGGACTGGGACATGCAGAGGAGAAGTGGATTGAGCGCATGGATATCTGATGAGTCCGGGTGGGACCGGCGACGGTTTATCCGGGCGGGAGCTGCAGCATTTGCGGGTTGTGGAATTGTCAGCGGGTTGTCCGCTCGCCCACAATTTCCCGAGGCGGGCTGGTATGAGAAAAAGCCCGACCTGAAGATTATGTGCAAATTGTGTCCCCATCAGTGCCAGGTGGCGGATCGGGAACGGGGCACCTGTGGTGTCCGGGAGAATGACGGAGGTGTGTATCGCACCCATGTGTATGGTGAGATCTGCGCGGCCCATGTGGACCCCATTGAAAAAAAGCCGCTGTTTCACTATTTTCCCACCGCAAAGGCTTACTCCGTGGCAGCGGCCGGATGCAATTTCATCTGTACGTTCTGTCAGAACTGGGAAATATCGCAGAAGCGGCCGGAACAGATCAAGTCCGTGAAGCTGACACCGCGGCAGGTGGTGGAGCAGGCTCGTCTGCATGATTGTACCGTTATTGCCCACACCTATACGGAACCGGTGGTGTTTGCCGAGTTCGTGCGGGACTGTGCCCGGGAAGGTGCCAGAACCGGAATTCCCAACGTAATGATTACAAACGGATATATTGAACCGGAACCCATGACCGAACTGTGTCGCCACCTGGGCGCCGTGAAAGTGGACCTGAAGGCATTTACCGAGACGTTTTACCGGGAGCAGTGTGGCGGGGCCCTGGCTCCTGTACTGAAGACATTGAAACTGGTTCAGAAAATGGGCGTCTGGTTGGAGATCGTTGTACTGTTGATCCCTACCCTCAATGATTCTGCTGCGGAGATTCAACGGATGACCCGCTGGATCATGGGGGAACTGGGGCCCGATGTGCCGGTCCATTTTTCCCGGTATCATCCCACGTTCATGCTCCGCAATATTCCGCCCACACCGCCGGCAAGTCTTTTCCGGGCGCGCACCATCGCGTTGGAAGGCGGGTTACATTATGTATATATCGGAAACCTCATGTCAGAAGCAGAAAATACCCGGTGTCACGGTTGCGGTGCATTGCTGATTGAGCGGATCGGGTATGACACCGATGCATCCGGAATAAAGGACGGACAATGCCGGTTCTGCGGCCAGAGAATACCGGGTGTGTTCAACTGATATTCAATCCAGGAGAGACTGGACCGCTGTCATCAGTGTCTGAACGGTGAAGGGCTTGGGAAGCAGTTCGCTTCTGCCTGCGGACAGTTCATGTTCGGGTACCATTTCTTCCGCGTGACCGGTGATGAAGAGTACCTTGAGATCAGGCCGATATTCACGCAATTGTCCGGCCAGCTGGATCCCGTTTGTGCCGGGCATGACCACGTCGGTCACGAGAAGATCAATATGGGCTTCCTGTTCCATTATCTGTCTCGCTTTTTCCGCCCGGTTGGCAGAACAGACCTTGTACCCGTGTTGATTGAGGATGTTCCGGGCCAGGTCAAGGATCATGGGATTGTCTTCGACAAGGAGAATCCTGCCCGATTTCTGCTGTGTGTCCGTTATCGGTTGGATATCCGGGTCTCCGGCAACCGCTTCCGCGCATGGGTCGGCTGCGGGAAGGTTGATGGTAAAGGTGCTGCCTTTCCCGGGTTCGCTGGCGACCTGTATATTTCCCCGGTGCTGTTTGACAATTCCGTACACCGTGGAAAGGCCCAGTCCGGTTCCCTGTTGAACATTCTTGGTGGTGAAGAACGGTTCAAAAATGTGGAGCATAACATCTTCATCCATTCCGATGCCGGTATCGGTGACCCGCAGGGAAATCTCGTTGGTGTCGGTAAGTACAGCGGTTTCAATGGAAAGAACGCCGCCGTCCGGCATGGCATCCCGGCCGTTAATCGCCAGGTTCATGAGTATCTGTTCCAACTGGGTCGGATCTGCATTCACGAGGGGCGGTTCTGTGCACAGGGTTGTCTGAATCCGGATATTCTCACCCAACGTCCGTTCCAGCAACTGGATTGTGTGCTTTACCCGTTCGTTGAGGTCCACTTTCTGGGTCGAAAGGATCTGTTTCCGGCCGAATGCCAGCAATTGCTGCGTCAGTTTTCGTGCTGAATCCGCTGCTGTAAGAATGGAACCGAGTTTTTCCCGGAACGGGTGTTTTGCGGGCAGCATCTGGAGCATCATATCACCGTGTCCCATGATCGGTGTCAGCAGGTTGTTGAAATCATGTGCAATGCCCCCCGCAAGACGGCCCACAGCTTCCAGTTTCTGGGCATGACGTAACTGGCTTTCCAATTCCTGGCGTTCCTTTTCGGCAGCTTTCCGTGCCGAGATGTCCCTGGAAAAAGCGATGACAACCTGTTCTCCAAAATAGTGACCGGGTTTGATAATAACCTCTTTGGGGAATATTTCTCCATTGCTGCGCTTTCCCCAGAATTCGAACGTATGGGTCTTGCCTTCGAATGCTTCTCCCACCATTTGTTCAACTGTTTCAAGGTCGTTGTGTCCCTCGGCAGAGAGAGCCGCCGGTGTCCGACCGATGAAAAATGACTTGGGGTGTCCGTACATGTCACAGGCATGCTGGTTGACGTCCAGGAAAACGCCGTCCGGGTTCTGAACATAGATGGCTTCCGGAGCAAGGTCAAACAGCTCTCGATAACTGGTTTCGGATTGGCGGAGCTGCTCTTCCACCTGTTCCCGCGTGGATTCCATCATGCGAATCCGGGTCACATCGCGGGCACTGCCGACGGTGCCGATCATTTCGCCCGATTCGTCCCGGACCGGGGCCTTGTGGACATCCAGGTATAGAAACTGGCCGTTGATATTGCCGAATTCATCGAATTGACCCGGTTTACCGGACTCCCTTACAATCCGGTCCGATGCCTGGCATAATTCACCAAAGGTGTGCCAGTTGGGGTCTTCGGGATGGTCTTTGCGCTCCCGCAGTGCAAAGAAGAGGTCATTCTTTCCGATGGGTTCATCCAGGGTTCTCGCCTGGAGCAGCACGTCACAGGTCGCCCGGTTGACGAACGTGTAACAGTCATTCATGTCCTTGGCCCAGATCAGGTCTGTGGCATTGTTCACCATAAGTCGAACGGTGCGATACAGATCCCGATACCGGTTTTCTGAATCGGATAGCTGCACTTTCAGTTCTTTCCTTGTGGAGATGTCCCTGGCAATCCACAATACGCACGGGGTCTTGTCGGACGGTGTATTGACCAGGGGCGCGATCCGGGCTTCAAACCAGAATTCACCGCCAACGGTGGGCAGACGATATTCAAACCAGTGGGGGTCCCCGCTTTTCAGTACGGACCGGACCCGTTTGAGGAAATCATCTGCTGTTTCCTTATCCAGCCGTTCATGGAAGCTGTGATTGAGTAATTCATGTGCGGGTTTCGCCAGCAGGCTTTCACGGGGCCGCCCCATAATTTCCCTGTAGACCCCGTTCTGATCAATTACGAAACACAGGTCCGGCAGGTTTTCCAGCATGGTTCTGTGCAGCATTCCGTCTTTGTTGACCGCTGTTGCAGTTTCAATCAATCTGGTGATGTCTTCCCCGATTCCCAGCAGTTCTGCATTTTCGGTGTGGGGCAGATCGGAATAGAGTAATGTCCATCGCATCCGCCTGGGGGAGCCGGCCCCGTCTTTCATGGCGAATTCGTGGCGAACCGGACCGGATTCCGGCGTCAGATCGGACAGGACGGCATTGATACGGCCGGTATCTTCCGGCATGAACAATTGATGGAACGGTTTGCCAAGCAACATTTCCTGGTTCCGGCCGATGAAATCGCACAGGGCAGAATTGATATGGGTCAGGCCGCCGCTCGGTATGAATCTGCATACCAGCATGGGTCCGGTCTCCATCAGCGCGTTCAACCATGGGGGTTCAATCAACTGGCACTCCTTTGCGATACTGTGTGAGCCGGTTGGACTTTCAGGTCCGATCCGGACCCTGCCGGGAGTTCAACGCTTCCCGCACTGCCACGGACAGGGTTGCTGCTTTGAACGGCTTCTGAACATATCGGACGCACTGACCGGTGATGGTGTTGCCCTGCAGGACGTCTTCCGAGTATCCGGACATGAAGACGGCCGGTAAATCCGGCAGAAGATCCAGTATCTGTTGATACAGTTCCGGACCGTTCATGCCGGGCATGACCACATCGCTCAACAGAATGTCGGGAACCACCTCCCCGGAACGGATGGTTTCCAATGCCTGTTGCGGTGTTGCCGCCTCCGAAACACGATATCCCATTTCGGAAAGAATGGATGTTGTCAGCATGCGGACTTCATCACTGTCTTCCACCAGGAGTACGGATTCCCCTTCACTTTGCATCAGGGATGGTGTTTTCCGGGAAACTGATGGGGAGGTCTCCGCTTTCAGTGCCGGCAGGAAGATGTCAAAACGGCTGCCGGCACCGGGATTGGAGGTGCCCCTGATTTCCCCCTGGTGTTGTCGGATAATGCCATATACCATGGCCAGCCCCAGTCCCGTTCCCCGTCCCCGTTCTTTCGTGGTGAAGAAAGGTTCAAATACCTTTGACAGGGTCTGAACGTCCATGCCGGTACCGGTATCCGAGATGATCAGGTGCGCATATGTTCCAGGTTGCAGGTCAAACTCGTTCTCTTCACTGACAATGGGCAATCGACGGCAATCAATCTGCAGTTTACCGCCGCCGGGCATTGCGTCCCGGGCATTTACGCTCATGTTTAACATTACCTGTTCCAGTTGAGAGGGGTCGGCCCGTACCGGGATCGGTTCCGGGGCAGTTGTGATATCGATTTCAATGGACGCGGGAATCGTGCGACGCAGCAACGGCTCCATTTCCCGAAGCAATGCCACCACGTCAACCTCCTGCATCCGGAGGATCTGTTTTCTGCCATAAGCCAGCAGTTGTTGAACCAGCTTTTTGGAAGATTCCGCTGCCTGGCGGATGGCTTCCAGCTGTTCCCGTTGGGGCCATTCCGGCGGCAGCTTGGCCAGCAGCAATTCGGTGTAGCCCAGTATCGGCGTCAGCAGATTATTGAAATCGTGGGCGACCCCGCCTGCCAGTTGACCGATGGATTCCATGCGCTCGGCCTTGGTCAGCCGTTCCTCCAGTTGCTTTTGTTCGGTGATGTCTTCCAGGATGCCTTCATAGAAGATTGCCTCTCCGTTTTCATCCCGGATCGTATGGTTCCGGTTGCGCACCCAGATGACGGTTCCGTCCTTTCGCTTCAATTGGAATTCATCCACTGCGTCATCGGGCGACTCTGCCAGCAGATCCAGATGGCGTTCCCGGTCCGATTCATCCAGGTAGAAAGAATTGACGTTACTGTTGTCCAGGTTTTCCGCTTCCGTTTCTCCGAGAATCCGTGCCAGAACATCGTTGTGGAACACCAGGCTGCCATCCGGCTTTGTGCGATACAGTCCAACGGTCAGTCGATTGGCCAGCTCCCTGTACTTACTTTCGCTGATGCGAAGTGATTCTTCTGCCAGCTTTCTCGAAATCACGGCTGACAACTGGTTGGACAGGTCAGACATCAGTGCCAGGTGCTGGGTATTGTATGCTTCCCTGTTGTCGTAGCTCTGCAGGATCATCAATCCGAACACGCTTCCGCCTGCAGTCAGGGGGATTCCCATCCATTGCTCGGATGGGAGACCGAAGGCCTTGATCTGTCCTTCCTTGATCAATTGCTTCATCCGGTCGGAATCCAGCAATTGGGGTGTTCCCTTGCGGCGGACATATTCACTTAACGTGTCTTTGGCGGGGTATGACTGTACCGATTCCATGTCTCCCCGGGATGCAAGGGCCTGAAAACTGTGCGTTTCGCTGTCGTAGACGGTTACCACGAAATGCCGGGCGTCCAGTATGGGCTGCAGCAGATCAACCAGTTTCCCAAGGAAAGCCGGAATCCCGGTCGTGCTGTCCGCAGCCTCGTAAATCTCATGAACCAGGGCCTGGTATTCCGTTGCGCGGCGCCTATCCGTGACATCGGTAATGAATCCCTCCAGCGCTTCCAGTTTTCCCGTTGGTGAAAAAATACCGATACCCTGTTCCCACACCCATCGGACATTGCCTTCTTTTGTCCGAATCCGATATTCCATCTGGTAATCCGCTCGTCTGGCAACCGCTGCCTGGACCGTGTCCCAGACCTTGCTGCGGTCAGCGGGGAGAATCAGGTCCGCATAGCTCACAGAAGAATTTCCCATCAGTTCATCGGGCTGATATCCGGTGAGTTTGAGCGTACCGTGGGACGTCATGACCATGGTCCATTGGGTGTCATTGAGGCACCGGTACGCCATTCCCGGCAGATTCTTGAGAAGCGTGCTCCAGCGTCTTTGCTGTTCATCGTGGGCAGTTTTTGCGGCCAGCGATTTTCGATAGTACACGGCACGTTGATGGCGCCAATGCAGTAGAATCAGCACGGCGGCCAGGATAATCAGTGTGGCGGTAAGGGCGGACATGAGCCAGAACCAGTGAATTGTTGGTTCCAGGGTTTCCTGTTTGTCAATCTTGGTGACCAGGAACCAGCCGGTGTCCGGAACGGATGTCACATGGGCGAATACCGGCACATCGCGATAGTCCATTCCCTCAACCGGGCCGACGACGCCGGATACGGCCATGGCGGCCGGTAAGGCGTGCCGATTCAACGGTACCGTCAGTTTCATGGCGGTGTTTTTACGATGCCGCAGTTCATTCAGGAAGATCACCGCATCATCCATCCGGCTGATGAGAAGGGATTCGGCTGTCATGGTCGGGGTGGGCCACTGCTGCAGCAACGGAAACAGATCCTCGAACGGATCAACGGTCAGGGCGATAAACGCAATGACCCGGTCCTCGTCCTGTATGGCTGAAATGAAGTCCAGATGCGGCCCCTCGTCGGGATTGTCATGCCATACGGCTGTGATCATGTGCGGTGAACGGATGAGTTGTTCCCGTTCTGCTGCAGTCATCGGGGGCGAGTCTGTGTGAATCTGTTCTGTGAGCAGGTGTTCCAGGGTTACCGGATCCAGGAAGTGAAGTTCCTTGATTCGATAAATTTCCATAACAGCACGCACCTGCTCATCAATTGCCTGGATACGTTTCCTGTCCGTTGTGGTTCGGGAGAGATCTTCCCGTATCATGCTGGAGGATTGGATCAGGCGAATAACACTGCGATAGTTCTGGTGCCAGGTCTGGATACGGGTGGATTGCAGTTGGGAAACGGCGGCCAGTTTTTCCCGCTGTTTTTGAATAATGCGTTCCCGTTGTTTCATGTAGAGCATGCCGGCAATTGCGGTCAGCGCAACAAGGAAAAACAGGAAAATCCACAGCAGGCCCCAGGGAAACCCCGGCTTGTCTTCTATCGAAACGTGTTTCATTGGTCCTCCTGAACTTGCTTATATTGTATCGGATCGCGCATCGGGAAGGAAGTCGGTGTTGCCGGTTTCGTTTTCCGCATCAGATCATGCTAGAATTTAGTCAAGATTTGGTGTCAAAAATCGTGCGTAAACGGTCTGTCCTGATTAAGGAGTGCGCTTTGAAACAGGGGAACGATCCCGAAAAGATTTCCGGGCAGCAGACGATGCTTGCGGAATACAAGCGTCGAATCAGGGAACTGGAGCAGAAACTGGATGCAGTTCAAGATCAGATGGAGGCGTTTCGCCACATTCTCGAATACAGCACCAACATGTTCTACCGTCACACCCCGGACCATGTGCTCACCTACCTGAGTCCCCAGTCCATGCATTTTCTCGGCTATCCACCGGAAGAAGCCATGATCCGCTGGACAGAGTTTGTCACCGAGAACCCCGTCAACCAGGTGGGGTTCGAAAATACGTTGCGGGCCATTGAGACGGGAGAAACCCAGCCACCGTATGAGTTGGAGTTGCGGCATCGTTCGGGTCGGCTGATCTGGGTGGAGGTTCGGGAAGCACCGGTGGTGGAAAATGACAAGACGGTTGCGGTGGTCGGGTCTTTGACCGACATCACGGAACGAAAAGCAGCTGTACAGGAACTGCAGCGAAGTGAACAGCGGTTTAAAGAACTGTTCCAGGGTTCGCCCCGGGCCATGCTGGTGACGGACCGGGACAACCGGGTATTGGAAATGAACCGGCGATTTACAGAGCTGTTTGGTTACACGGCTGAGGATGTATGGGATATCGAAAGTTGGCGGAGCAGGGCCTATCCGGACCCGGCATACCGGGACCAAATCATTCAGAGCTGGGAAAAAGCACTGGATGCAGCGGATAAGAAGGGTGGCGCAGCAGACCGGCCAGTAGAAGTAACGGTGGTATGTAAGGATGGGTCGGTTCGGACCGTTGAAGGGACTGTGTCCCGCCAGGGCGAACGGATACTGTTGATGTTTATCGACCTGACAGAGCGGAAACATCAGGAGGTAAAGCTCCGTGAAGCCAAGGAAACAGCGGAACGGTTTCTGGATATTGCTGCCCGGATCGTATTGGCCCTGGATGCTCAGGGCAACATTACCGTATTAAACGGGAGTGGCCATCACCTGCTGGGATACGAAACCGGTAGGTTGATCGGCTTGAACTGGTTTGACACCTGTCTGCCGACAAAGATTCGTGATGCGGTGAAGGAACGCTTTCAGTTGATGATGAATGGCGAGACTGCCAGTATGCGTCAATTCGAAAATCCGGTTCTGTTAAAGGACGGGTCATCCCGCCTGATTCGGTGGTACAACACGATACTTACCGATGAATCAGGAAAAATTGCGGGCACTTTGAGTTCAGGGGAAGATGTTACCGAACAGCGAAAAACTGAGGAAGCCCTGCGGGAGAGCGAACATACGTTCCGGAGCATCATTGAGGCATCTCCCATGGCATTTCACCTTTATGAACTGGCTGCGGAGAACCGGTTGGTGTTCACCGGGTACAACGACGCCGCAAACCGAATACTGGGAATTGATAACAGACAATTTCTCGGGTTGACCCTGGAAGATGTGTTTCCGGCAACCTCGGGCTCGGTCTTCACCGATCACTGTTTGACAGCGGCTACCGAAGGCAAGATCTGGTATTCGGAACACATGGAATATGAAGATGACAGGATCCAGGGCGTTTTCGAAGTCTATGTGTTCCAGATGTCTCCTGGACGGATTGCCGTAATGTTCACAGATATTTCGGAACGAAAACTCATGGAGCTGGCGTTGCGGAAGAGCGAAGAGAACTACCGGTTGCTGGTGGAGAACCAGAATGACCTGGTGATAAAGGTCGATCCTGAGGGAAGATTCCAGTTTGTCAGCCCATCTTATTGTGAATTGTTCGGCAAAACGGAGGATGAACTGCTGGGCAGTCGTTTCATTCCACTGGTTCATGAAGAAGACAGGGAGATGACATTGCGGATGATGGAGGAACTCTACGGGCCTCCCCACACCTGCTACCTGGAACATCGGGCCATGACAAGATATGGTTGGAAGTGGCTGGCCTGGTCTGACCGTTCGGTCCTGGATGATCACGGAAACGTGGTGGCAATTGTGGGTGTGGGGCGTGACATTACGGTTCGGCGACAACTGGAAGCGGAGCGGCTGCAACTGGAAGAACAGCTGCGGCAATCACAGAAAATGGAAGCGATTGGTAACCTGGCTGGTGGTGTCGCACATGACTTCAATAACCTGCTGCAGGTGATCAATGGATATTCCGATATCGCATTGAGCCAGTTGCCCGATGACCATCCGGCCAAGGCGGCGGTTCAACAGATTCTCGGAGCGGGGAACCGGGCAGCCGGCCTGGTTCGTCAGTTGCTGGCTTTCGGCAGGCGCACCGTGATGCAACCGGTGGAGAGCAGTCTCAACCAGACATTGGAGGACTCTACCCGGATGTTGAGCCGTGTAATCGGCGAGCACATTGAACTGTTGTTTGAACCGGATCCGGACCTGCCCCTGGTGCGGGTGGACCGGGGGATGATGGACCAGGTCCTGATGAACCTGTGCATCAATGCCCGGGATGCCATGCCGGAAGGGGGCACCCTGACTGTGAGGACAGCGCATGTTTCGTTTGATGGTTCGGAGCGGATTCAAGATGTCGTTGCGCTGAAGGGAGAGTTTGCGAAACTCCAGGTGGTGGATACGGGTGTCGGTATGGATCCGCAGGTTGCAGATCGTGTTTTTGAACCATTCTTCACTACCAAGGAAGTGGGGCAGGGCACCGGTCTGGGTCTGTCGACCGTGTATGGAATCGTGAAACAGCACAAGGGCTACGTCTTTGTGTTCAGTGAACCGGGTAACGGGACCCGATTTGACATTTATCTGCCAGTCATTGAACGGGGATCCGAAGCCACGCAAACGGCAGTTATGCAGGATGCAATGCACGGTACCGAAACCATTCTCCTGGCTGAGGATGAAGAGATGGTTCGCAATGTGGCAACGGTGATTCTTCAGAATGCCGGTTATACGGTGGACAGTGTGGAGAACGGAATTGAGGCGATTCAGAAGGTGAAGGAACATCCGGAACGGTATGATCTGCTCCTGTTTGACATTATGATGCCCGGGATGAGTGGTCCCAAGGCGGCTTCGCAGATCCATCTGTCCCATTGGCCGATACCGGTGGTGTTTATCAGCGGATACTCGCAGGACGATACAGTGGACGGATGGTCTTTCGGGGATGACCACGTGCTGGTGCAGAAGCCGTTTGATGGGGCGACGCTATTGGTCACCATCCGGCAAACCCTCGACGGAAGAACGTAGGGCCAGGTTGGGTGGCATAGACAAGTACTGCGGGGTCTTTTCCGTCCTGGCGGCGTTGCATTCGGTCTCACAATGCTCACGTATGTCTCATATACGCTCCGCTTGTTCGACCGCAGGCGCCTTGCCAGGACGAAAAA
>CAZDKZ010000025.1:0-29489 GCA_964506215.1 uncultured Holophagae bacterium | reverse complement strand
ACTGCTGTATTCCAAGAAAGAAATCCTGCTCCTGTACCTGGACCGTGCGCCATTCGGCGGCAATATCGTGGGATACCGGGCAGCGGCTCTGAAGTATTTCGGTAAACAGGGACATGCCATCACCTGGGCCCAGGCGGCCATGTTGGCAGTATTGCCCAACGACCCCGGCAGGATCGGCGGCGGGATGAACGTGGAAGCCTTGCGGACCAAGCGGAACAATCTACTGCGGAAACTGGAAGCCGGCGGCGAAATTTCTGATTCAACACTGCGCTCCGCGCTCCGCGAACCGGTTCCTGAAAGCATACTCCCTGCACCCCTGCATGCACCACACCTGGCCCGGCGTGTGCGGGATCTCCATGGGCCCGGTTGGATCCGCACAACCATTGATCATGCCATCCAGGAACATGCCGAGCTTCTGGTTCATCGTCACAGCGAAATACTCTCGGGAAAAGGTATCCGGCATGCAGCAGCATTGATTGTGGAAACCCGTACCGGCAAGGTACGGGCATACATCGGCTCCCCGGATTTCTTCGACCCGAACCACGGGCAGGTCGACGGGATCCAGGCGCCCCGTTCCTCCGGTTCCATTCTCAAGCCCTTCCTGTATGCACTGGCCATGGACGATGGACTCATTACACCCGTCACAAAACTGCTGGATATTCCCACCCGGTATGGCACGTTTGTTCCGGCAAACGCAGATGAATCATTCGGCGGACTGGTTACGGTTTCAGAAGCACTGACCCAGTCACTGAATGTGCCCGCTGTTCGGTTGCTCAATGCATTCGGTATCCGATCCGCCCACCAGTTTTTCCGGGAAGCGGGCCTGACCACCCTGTTTCGGAACCCGGCCGAGTATGGACTCCCGCTGGTGCTGGGCGGTTGCGAAGTCACGCTCTGGGATATGGCCACCCTGTACAGGGGCCTGGCTGATGGCGGCCGCTTCTCAACCCTCCATGTCCTGGATAATCCGGAACCGGACCAACCGGTGAAACAACTGATCTCTCCGGGCGCCGGCTGGTTGACGCTGGAAATTCTCCGTAACCTGGACCGGCCGGGGGCCCATCATTACTGGCACATGTTCGAAAATGAACGTCCCGTTGCCTGGAAAACCGGCACATCATACGGCAGGCGTGATGCCTGGGCCATCGGCGTATCCCCGGACTGGACCATCGCAGTCTGGTGCGGCAATTTTGACGGCACCGGCAATCCGGGACTGGGGGGTGCGGAAACTGCGGGCCCCCTGTTGTTCGATCTGTTCCGCATCATGCCGGGACTTTCCCGGGATCCATGGTTTGCCGAACCGGTATCCGCCTTCCGCACCATTTCCGTTTGCGAGGAAACCGGATATCCTGCCGGACCGGCCTGTGAGAAAACTGTGCAGATTCGGGTTCCCCGGGACGCCCGCTTCCGCAAAACCTGTCCCTGGCATCAGCATATCCAGGTGGATCGGAACGGGACCCATACGGTCTGTTCCCGATGCTGGAAACCGGGACGCCACCACACCATATCCTGCCTGGTGTATCCGCCCGACGTGGTTCAACTGCTGGCGGACAGGGGTGTTCAATTGGCGGTCATGCCGCCCCACAACCCGTCCTGTCCGGCCGTCCGGCAACAGAACCTGGTCAGCATTGTCTATCCCGATGACGACACCACCATCACCCTCCCCCGTGACTTCGGGGGCCGGAAACAGGCCATCACCTGCCGGGCCGCTGCTGCCCACACCGGTCATATCCTGTTCTGGTACCTGGACGGCAGCTACCTGGGCATGACCCGTGACCGCCACGAGTTCATGATTCAACCGGTTCCCGGTATCCATCGGCTGACTGTCGTGGATCGAATCGGTAACCGGTCAACCCGGCGGTTCCGGGTGACACGCTGACCGGTGCAACAACCGTCACAAAAAACGTGCTTCGCTCCCCCTTTTCGTTGACTTGCCATCGGGATGTATAGTACCGTGATCGCGCTGACATATCCCCTGAGGAGGACCAGATGGCAAATGGATTCTTCAAAGTACCTACCCCGGTAAACGAACCGGTTGGCGCGTATCGTCCAGGCTCACCGGAACGGGAGAGCCTGAAAAAGAAGATTAAAGAGCTCCGTTCCACTGAAATCGAAATTCCCGTCATTATCGGCGGAAAAGAAATTCGCACCGGCAACACGGCAAAATCCGTTGTGCCGCACAATCATCAGCATGTTCTGGCCACCTATCACAAGGCCGGTGAAGCTGAAGTAAAAATGGCCGTTGAAGCCGCAATTAAAGCCCGCAAAGAATGGGCGGCCATGCCCTGGGAACATCGGGTGGCTGTATTTCTGAAAATGGCCGACCTGCTGGCCGGTCCCCATCGGGACATTCTCAACGCGGCCACCATGCTGAACCAGAGCAAGACTGCGTTCCAGGCTGAAATCGATTCTGCCTGTGAGCTGGTGGACTTCTTCCGGTTCAATTCTTATTTTGCTTCGCAGATTTTCGGTGACCAGCCCATGTATTCACCGGAAGGCATGTGGAACCGGATGGAACATCGGGGACTGGAAGGGTTCATTTTCGCGATTACCCCGTTCAACTTCACCTCCATCGCCGGTAACCTGCCCACCGCTCCCGCGCTGATGGGGAACGTGGCATTGTGGAAACCCGCATCTTCCGCTGTCTATTCCGGCTACAAACTGATGCAGCTGTTCCAGGAAGCCGGTCTGCCCGATGGCGTGATCAACTTCCTGCCGGGCTCCGGCGCACAGGTGGGAAACCCGGTGATGGCCGATCCCAACCTGGCGGGCATCCACTTCACCGGCAGCACCGCGGTATTCCAGGACATGTGGAAAACCATCGGCGACAACATTTCCAACTACAAGTATTATCCGCGTATCGTCGGCGAAACCGGCGGCAAGGACTTCATTTTTGCACACGCTTCCTCGGATCCGGACCAGCTCATTACCGCACTGGTACGGGGCGCATTTGAATTCCAGGGGCAGAAATGTTCAGCCGCATCCCGGGCATACGTTCCGGAATCACTGTGGGCGCAGATCAAGGACAAGCTGGTGGATACCGTCAAGTCCATCAAGATGGGTGACCCGGAAGACTTCACCAACTTCATGAATGCCGTGATCGACCGTGGCGCCTATGAAACGATCAAGAGCTACATTGACTTCGCCAAGGCAGCCAATGACGCACAGATCCTGGTGGGCGGCAACTGCGATGATAAGGTTGGCTATTACATCGAACCCACCATCATCCTGGCGGACAACCCCCGCTTCAAAACCATGGAAGAGGAAATTTTCGGACCGGTAATGACCATCTTCGTCTATCCGGACAATGAACTGGACCAGGCATTGGAACTCTGCGACACCACTTCCCCCTACGCCTTGACCGGTGCTATCTTCGGACGGGACCGGAACATGCTGGTGAAAATGGAATCGTACCTGACCAATGCCGCCGGCAACTTCTACATCAACGACAAACCCACGGGTGCCGTTGTGGGCCAGCAGCCCTTTGGCGGCGGCCGCGCTTCCGGAACCAACGACAAGGCCGGATCCGCACTGAACCTGCTGCGCTGGGTGAGTCAGCGGACCATCAAGGAAACATTCAATCCGCCCAAGGACTATCGCTATCCGTTCATGGATGCCGAATAAGCCTCGCGATTGCAAAGACAAGGCCCCGGAAATCCGGGGCCTTTTTTCATACCTGAAGATTCGTTCTATTCTGCAGAAATCGGCACAGCCGGCGTAAACAACAACCGCTCCTGTCCCTCACCGGAGATGGTTAAACCGTTCAGTGCCAGGTCCGCACCCGTGGTTGTCACTTCCGCCACCACCAGGTGAATATCCGACAGGGAAACAACAGAAAACCAGTCCCCATCAAGACCCACCAGTCCCTTTGCCTGTCCCCGGGCCGGCAGGTCAATTGTCTCTGTTCCGAGATCTGTCCCCACCGCATCATAGGCATGGAGCGCAACAGAAACCGGCGTATCCGCCACATTATGCATCGCGAGCCCATGCCAGGTGAGGGTGTCTCCCTGGGCCAGGACAAACGCGATCCGCCTCCCCGTATCTTCTGTCAGGAGGAAATCCGCCATACCCGCGGCATTGTTCCGATACATGATCCGCAGAATCGGTGCTCCGGCCAGTATCCGTATTTCGCCAGCCGCGGCATCCGGCAAAGACGGGCCGTACAGCGGCATTTCCACGGACTGGTTGGCACCGGCAGTCAACGAAAGCACATCCAGCACATGTCCATCGGCATTTCGCACGGTCACTTCCACCACGGCTTCCCGGTTTCCCGGTTGAATCAGTTTCAACACGGTAGTGTAATTGCGTCGCGCAATGTGGGCAATATGGCGGATATCCCGGACACCGGAAGCGCTGGCTGTTTCCATGGCACCAATATCGTATGGCGGCGTCCGGATGCTCCCACGGAAATCAACGGATACCGGTACATCCGAATCACCCTGGTCAATGCAGGGACTGCCGGTCAGCGGTTCCCTGTCCACCCCAAGCATGGGATCCTGCTCCCGGGAATTGCCTTCATCCCCGGTATGGGCACGCCACTGGGACAGGGTGCCATCACTGAGGGTGGAATCGGGCCGGTTGTCTTCAAACCGTGCAAAGCCGGAACCGGTTACATGATAGATGTTATGATCCATCCCGGGCATACCGGACAGACCGTTTACCCGGCCGATACTGTCATGGTAGAACGTCCGGATTTCCACCATGCTGTTACCGGAACCCACTTCCTGCAGCACCACGTTGTTTCGCACGTCCGGATTGATGGTGGGCGCCCGGTAACCGATCCCGTCACCGGGATCCGGGTCCGGTTCCCAGTCCTGCAACGGGGTCCCGAAATAGATCGCCGACTGACCATTCTGCGCTGTATTGATGATGGTGTTGTTCACAACGACCCCATCCTTCGCCCCGTAAAACGCAATACCGGCATAGCCGGTATCCCGCACAATACAGTTTCGAACCAGGCCACGGATGTTCTCGTATCGGGACGGATTCACCGTCAGGTCGAAGTATTCCGGGCTGGTATCAAATCCCAATGCAATCCCCAGCGAACCACATCGTTCCACAAACGTCCGTTCCACCAGTCCATCCATGGCCCCACCCTTCAGATAAACACCGGTAGTGGCCGTGTCATGAATCCAACAGTCCCGGATTACCACCCGGTCTCCATTGACACAGTCAATGCCTTCGGCGTTGGAATCATCCCGCTGCCCGGAATCATGGATTTCACAGTTCACGATGGTAATGTCGTCGCATCCCGGTGTGATCTTGATACAGTCCCGCCCGGTGTCATGGATCCGGCAATTCTCAATTGTAATGTTCGATGCGCCGGTCCGGTCTTCCGGATCACCCCAGTCCCACCGGGTAAAAAACATGATGCCATAGTAGTAGCCCCCACTGATTTCCATATCCTGTATGCAGCTTCCGTCCGCATCCACGTCAAAAATCACGGTGGACGTGGTGTTGTCATCGGTGATCGGTGTTGTCAGATGCACGGCGTCACCAACAGCGGGACGAATGGTGATGTCGGGAATCCGCACCCGCACCTGACCTTCGTATACACCTTCTGTTACCACGATCTCATCGCCCGGCGAAGCGGATGCCAGCGCCTGATTCAGGGACGCATATGGCGAACCGGCAGACCCGTTCCCGGTGGTATCACTGCCGGTTGTGGACACCCACCATTGTGCGCCCTGCACGGAACAGGAGAACAACAGGACCAGCAGGTACCACCCCATGGGCCGTCCGTTAACCATCGTTTCACCTCCATTTTTCTTTCATCTTATCGCCGGACAGCCTCCCGGAACATGCAAGACAGACCTTTTGTGACACCACTCACCCGGATTCTTCCGCCATCGATGTTGGCGCATCTTTTCCCGTACGGTACACTGGTAGTCAGAATTCCGGATCATTGGAGGTATTCATGAAGAAGTCTCACGGTTTCTCCATTCTTGCGCTGGCAGGTTGCCTGTGCCTGTTTACCGCCGCCTGCTCATCCACTTCAAGACCGGCGGCAACCGATACAGAACCGGCATCACCCGCCGCTCCACTGGCAGAGTTCGTGGAAGAGGTGCCCCTGACCGTTGCAACCATTACCCGTTCGGCTTCCACAAAGCTAATGACGGAACTGAAAAGCCATCTCCAGCAGGCCATGAAAGCCGGTGGAGCAGCGGAAGCCGTCTCGTTCTGTTCCGGACAGGCGATTCCCCTTACCGAACAGGTCGCAGCCGGTTTTCCGGAAGATATTTCCATCAAACGTGCCACCCTGAAACCGAGAAATGCGGTCAACCGGGCGGACCAATGGGAAACAGAAGCGATTCATGATCTCCAGTCCTTCCTGGACCAGGGACAGGAACTGCCGCCCTTCCGCTACCAGATGATCCGGGATGGAGACACGGTCACCTACCGCGGATATGTTCCCATCGTCATGGGTGCACCCTGCCTGGGTTGTCATGGGGATGAAAACGCCATGAAACCGGAACTGTTGGATCAGATCCGGAAACTGTATCCGGAAGGCAACGCCACCGGGTATACAAAAGGGGATCTGCGGGGGGTCATCCGGGTCGAAATCCGACCCTGACGGGTTTATTCCCGGTATGGATTGATCCGGGGTCCGGACCTGATCAACGCCGGTGGCAGTTCAAGACCATAATAACGGCCGATAAAACATGCATGAATATCAAAATTCCAGGTCCGGTCTGTGAGCAACTGACAGGCATCTGCGATACGACCTGTTTTCAGCATCTCAATCAACAGCTGATGACCATCCAATGATTCGATTTCCCATTCCCGTTCCCATCGATCGGACGGCAGGAAATCATACAACCGGCGTTTGAGATTGTTGATCAACCCATGCATGACCGGATTCTCTGCCGGCAGGATATAACCGTCATGAAATTGAATATTCAACCGGTAAAACCGGGCAAAGTCGTTTTCCTCGATGGCATCTGCCATTTGCCGGTTCAGGTTTTCCATCTTATCCAGCATGCGTCCGGTCATCCGATGCGCACCCATGCGCACAGCGGCCGCTTCCAGTGAACCGATCACCTCGTAGTAAGACCGGATATCCGCCAGGGTCAGCTCGTTCACCTGGATCCCCACACGGGGAACGATTGTGACAAATCCTTCCATCTCCAACTGCATCAGGGCTTCGCGGAGCGGTGTCCGACTGACACCCAGCTTTGCGGCAGTCGCATCCAGACGGATCTTTTCGCCCGGCTTCAGGCGCTTGGCGCGAATCTCCTTTGCCAGATAATCATAGACCTGTTGCTTCAATGTTTTCAGGTTCAGTCTTCGTGTCATACAACCACCATACATTTGGACGGGCAAAATATCAAGTATTCTGAACAGACACAATCTTATCCTTTTTATTTTCTTATTACTCCGATACCGAAGAATAGCCACAACTGATATATCAGATATCAATTCCCATGGTATAATGCCGCACAGGGGGGACTTGCATGAACGGAACTGTCTTCGACATCAAACGTTTTGCCATTCATGACGGCCCGGGAATCCGCACAACGGTGTTCCTGCAGGGTTGTCCACTGAACTGCAACTGGTGTCACAACCCGGAAAGCCGGGAACCGGATCCGTGCACCGCCCCCAATGCCGCTTCCCTGCGGCAACTCTCGGTTCATCAGGTAATGGCAGAACTGGAAAAGGACCGCCTTTTCTATGACGAATCCGGTGGGGGTGTCACTTTCTCCGGCGGGGAACCACTGCTCCAGCATGCTTTTCTGGGTGCCGTACTGGCCGCCTGTAGCGAACAGGATCTGCATACCGCCGTGGACACGTCCGGTTATTGCGAATGGGACATCATGGAACCCCTGTTGCCGTACACCCGTCTCTGGCTGTTTGACATCAAGCATATGAATCCGGAAATTCACGTAACCCTGACCGGGGTGGATAATGCCCCCATCCTGAACAACCTGAGGCGGCTCAACGAAGCGGGCGCCCGGATTTGGATCAGAATCCCCACCCTGCAGGGGGTCACCGACACACCTGAAAACCTGGGAGCAGTGGCCGATTTCTGCCGTCAACTGGAAGGGGTCCAGCAGATCAACGTGCTGCCCTGGCATCCCGGCGGCCTGGATAAACGGAAACGTTACGGATTGCACACGGCTGCATCCGAACCCCGGGAACCGGACACTGCGGTACTGGAAACGGCAGTACAAACACTGAGAACTGCGGGGAAACCCGTCAGGATAGGAGGATGAGGATGAATGAGCGAATTGAAAAACTCCGAACGGCCAGCTTGAATGCGGTGCCCACGGTATCCGCAGAACGGGCTGAACTGGTAACTGAGTTCTGGTCAACGCCGGCAGCCGCCGGACTCTCACCGGCCATGCGACGGGCACGCGTGTTCCGCCACATTCTGATGAACAAACATATTCATATCGGCGACGGCGAGTTGATCGTTGGCGAACGGGGACCCGCTCCCAAGGCCACACCGACCTATCCTGAAATCTGTTGTCACACCATAAAAGACCTGGACATCCTGGACGCCCGGGAAAAGGTCTGGTTCCGGGTTGATCCGGCGGTAAAGCAACGCTACACCGAAACATTCATTCCATTCTGGCGCAACAGGTCTCTCCGCGACCGGATCTTCAACGCACTGGACAATGACTGGAAGGACGCCTATGAAGCCGGTGTCTTCACCGAGTTCCAGGAACAACGGGCACCCGGACACACCGTCAATGGCGACCTGATCTACCGTCACGGCATGGGGGATCTGAAGAACCGGATCCTGGAACGGATTGACCGGCTGGATTTTATCCATGATCCGGACGCCCTTACCCGACGGGAACAGTTGAAAGCGATGTGGGAGTCGGCAGATGCCATCATCGGTTATGCGCACCGCCACGCCGATCAGCTGGAAATCCTGGCTGGTGAAGCACCCCACCCTGCCCGTCAACAGGAACTCCTTGAAATGGCCACTATCTGCCGCCGCGTCCCGGAACAGGCCCCGGAAACTTTCTGGGAAGCGCTCCAGGCTTACTGGTTCGTCCACGTGGGGGTAATCACCGAATACAACACCTGGGACTCTTTCAATCCGGGCAGACTGGACCAGCACCTGTATCCCTACTATACGGCAGAGCTGGAAGCCGGCACGCTGACGCCGGAACGGGCCAAAGAATTGCTCATGGCGTTCTGGGTCAAGTTCAACAACCAGCCGGCACCGCCCAAGGTGGGCGTGACCGCGCAGGAGAGCAATACGTATACCGACTTTGCCCTGATCAACCTGGGTGGCGTGAAATCGGACGGATCCAATGCCGTCAATGAACTCACCTATCTGATCCTGGATGTGATCGAGGAAATGCGCATCCTCCAACCCAGTTCCATGGTCCAGGTCAGCAAGAAGAACCCGGACCGGTTTGTGAAGCGGGCACTTGAAATCGTCAAGACCGGTTTTGGTCAGCCGTCCATCTTCAACACGGACGCCATCGTCCAGGAACTGGTCCGACAGGGGAAATCACTGGAAGATGCCCGGTGCGGCGGTGCCAGCGGCTGCGTGGAATCCGGCGCATTCGGAAAAGAAGCCTACATGCTCACCGGTTATTTCAACCTGCCCAAAATCCTCGAAATCACACTGCATCGGGGCCTGGACCCACGCACAGGCAAGCAGCTGGGTCCGGACACCGGTGATCCGGCGGGGTTTGCCACCATGGAAGACCTGCTGGCCGCATTCCGCACACAGGTAAACCACTTTGCCGAAATCAAGATCCGCGGCAACAACATCATCGAACGGTTCTACGCCGTGGACATGCCCGCCCCGTTCCTCTCCCTGCTGATCGATGACTGCATCGAAAACGCGCGGGACTATCATGCCGGAGGTGCCCGGTACAACACCTCCTACATCCAGGGGGTCGGGGTTGGCACACTGACTGACTCATTGTCCGCCATTCATACCCATGTTTTTGAAACCGGTTCGATAACAATGGAAGAACTGGTCCAGGCACTGGACGCCGATTTCGAGAATCGGGATGAGCTGCGTGAACGGCTGAAGGAAGAAACACCCCGGTATGGCAACGATGACGACCGGGCCGACCGCTTTACCCGGGCCATTTTTGAAATCTATTACGATGCGGTCAATGGCAAACCCAATACACGGGGCGGCCACCATCGGATCAATCTGCTTCCCACCACGGTGCATGTCTATTTCGGCAGCGTCACCGGCGCCCTGCCGGAAGGGCGGAAGGCCGGGGAACCCCTTTCCGAGGGAATCTCCCCGGTGCAGGGAACAGACCGGAACGGCCCCACCGCCGTGATCAATTCCGCGGCCAAGATTGACCATCTGCGCACCGGGGGTACCCTGCTGAACCAGAAATTCACCCCGGACCTGCTGAAGGACGAAACCGAATTGACGAAACTTCTGCACCTGGTCCGAACGTATTTCCGGATGGACGGCCACCATATCCAGTTCAACGTGGTGGACGCGGATACCCTCCGGGACGCCCAGGCCCATCCCGAAAACTATCGGGACCTGATCGTACGGGTTGCCGGGTACAGCGATTATTTCGTTGACCTGGGCAAACCGCTCCAGGAGGAGATTATTAACCGTACCGAACATATGGGATTCTAACCGGATGAAACAGAAAAAATTTTCCGCCTTCTTCCTGCTGATTGCGTGCGCATTGCCGATCTGCCTTTCCGCTCCCCTGTTCACGGAAGTCCCGCAGCAGAAACCCGATATCCAACCCATGTCGGTGGACCGGATATTCAAGGACAGGGAATTCCGCTCCCAGTACATGGGTCAGTCCAAGTGGACCACCGATGGTAACGGGTACACCATGCTCCAGTCATCCGCCACCATGAAAGATGCACGGGACCTGGTCCGGATTGACCTGGAGACCGGCGAAACACAGGTGTTGGTCCCGGCAACAGCTCTGGTACCGGAAGGTGGCGAGGCAGCACTTTCCATTGAAGACTATGCATGGTCTTCCGACGGAAAATTGTTGATTTATACCAACACCCAACGGGTGTGGCGGGACAACACAAAGGGCGATTACTGGGTATTGAACCAGACGGACGGCACCCTCCGTCAACTGGGTGGTGACGCAACTCCGGGCACCCTGATGTTTGCCAAGTTCTCCCCGGACGGCAACCGCGTGGCCTACGTGCGGGAAAACAACATTTACGTGGAAGACCTTGCATCGGGCATCATTACGCCACTGACCACGGATGGTTCCCCCACCACGATCAATGGTACCTTTGACTGGGTGTATGAGGAAGAACTGGGCCTGCAGGACGGCTTCCGCTGGAGCCCGGACGGCACATCCATCGCCTACTGGCAGCTGGATGCTTCCGGTGTCCGGAACTTCCTGATGATCAACAACACCGATGACCTGTATTCCCGGACCATTCCGGTCCAGTATCCGAAGACCGGTGAAACCAATTCCGCCGCACGGATCGGCGTTGTTTCTTCCGGTGGTGGTGAAACCCGGTGGTTCCGGTTTGACGGGGATCCCCGCCAGCATTACCTGGTCCAGCTGGAATGGGCGGTCAACAGTGATGAAGTCTGCATCCTGCGGATGCCGCGCAACCAGCAGGCGGTAACCGCCTGGCTGGCTAACGCAAGAACCGGCAACCTGACCCGGATATTTTCCGAAACGGAAGACGCCTGGCTGGAACCCCAGGACATGGATGTTCGCTGGTCATCGGACGGCACCAGTTTCCTGTGGCTCAGTGAGCGGGACGGCTGGCGGCATCTCTACCGCTACAGCCGGGACGGAAAAGATGTACAACTGCTGACCCCCGGTGATTATGACGTCACCCGGATCGCAAAGATTGATGAAGCCGGCGACCGTATCTATTTCATGGCGTCACCGGATGATCCCACCGCACGCTATCTGTTTATGGTTCCTTTATCCGGTGGCAAAGCCACCCGCATCACCCCGGCCGACCAGGAAGGCACCCATCGATATCGAATTTCCACCGATGGGAAACATGCATTCCAGACATTCTCCAGTTTCATGACGGCACCGATTACCCGCCTGGTTTCCCTGCCGGACCATGCAATCATCCGGTCCCTGGTGGACAACCGGAAACTCAACGAAAAGCTTCAAAACGAATTAACGCCGGTCACCTGGGCATTCTTCCGGGTCCCCACGGGGGATGGTCCGGCACTGGACGCCTGGGCCCTCTATCCGCCGAACTTTGACCCGACAAAAAAATACCCGGTGTTGTTTTATGTCTACGGTGAACCGGGTGCCCAGACGGTGCGCAATACGTGGGGCCGGAATTACACCCTGTGGCACCGGTTACTGGCCGAACAGGGCTACGTGATCATCAGCATGGACAACCGGGGAACCCCCAGTCCGCGGGGCCGTGCGTTCCGCAAGTGTGTGTACGGACAGATCGGCGTGCTGTCCTCACAGGACCAGGCCAACGGATTGAAGAGCCTGATGAAGCAACACAGCTGGATTGACCCCGAACGGATCGGCATCTGGGGCTGGAGCGGCGGCGGATCCATGACGTTGAACATGATGTTCCGTTACCCGGAATTGTACAAGGTCGGGATTTCCATCGCACCGGTGGCCAACCAGCGTTACTATGACAGCATTTACCAGGAACGCTACATGGGTTTGCCTGCGGAGAATCCGGACGGCTATAAGGCCGGTTCCCCCATCACCCACGCGGCAGGGCTGACGGGTAAGCTGTTGCTGATTCACGGCACCGGTGACGACAATGTCCACTATCAGAATACCGAGGCATTGATCAATGAACTGGTGGCCAGCCACAAGTTTTTCGACCTGATGATTTATCCCAACCGCTCACATGGTCTGTATGAACGGGAAAATATGCCCCGCCACCTGTACGCCACCATGTTGCGATACCTGTTGGAACACCTGCCTGTCAATCCGGCAGACTGAGCTAAAACGGGCTCCCGATCGGGAGCCCGCTTGATTTTCCTGTACCGCCCCACCTGCTGTCAGTCTGAGACCGGTTGTTGCCCGTTGTCCGGCAGATCCCGTACGCACCGAAATCCCACGTTGAAGTCCACCCAGTTGGACGGCAATGCATTTCGATGACTCACACCGACACATCCGGGACCGCTTTTCCATCCGCCCCCGCGAATCACCCGGAACCGGCCCGTATCCGGTCCCGTGGGACTGTCAGACGGGCTCCGGACATAATAATCACTACCATATCGGTCCGCCACCCATTCCACCACGTTGCCCATCATGTCATAGAGGCCATAACCGTTTGCGGCATAACTGCCCACCGGGGTGGTTCCCGACAGGTTGTTCCCATAGTTTCCATCCGCCGGCGCCAACACATCTCCATGGGGATATTTGTTTGCAACCAATCCACCCCGTGCCGCATACTCCCATTCAGCTTCGGTGGGCAGCCGCTTGTGCGACCACTCCGCGTAGGACCGGGCATCCTGCCAGCTGATGCCCACCACGGGATGATCGGGGAATGCGTCTCCACAGTGAAACCCAGACCGGTTCCAGAAGAACGGAGAATGGTGGCCGGTCGCCTTACAGAATTCTTCATACTCCGAACAGGTCACCTCGAACCGGTCCATCAGGAAACTGCTCACACGAACCGTGTGAACCGGCCCCCTGGACCCATGATCATCGCTGCCCATCTGAAACGTGCCACCGTCGATTTTCACCATCCGGGGCATCAACAGCACCGGAGACTTACGTCCTTTATTGTTATCGGCGGGATTGCCCATCCAGCTGAAACATGCCAGTACCGCACATCCCACCAACAAACCCAGAATCTCTTTCAGCATGTCCATACCAGCCTCCTGTGCCCTTTCGGGTCATGGTTCGGGCTTTTGGTTGTCACAGGCGATATCAACTATCCTCCCCGCTGACAATCACGCAGTTCCGGCCCGATTTCTTGCCTTCATACAGGGCGGCATCCGCCCGGCGCAGAGCTTCCCCAATGGATGACCCGTCAAACAGGGTTACGCCGAATGTAATGGTAACCCCGACCTTCTGACCACCTAATGGAAACGTCATCTCCTCCAGTGTAATTCGGATTTTTTCGGCCACCACCTTTGCCCCTTCCAGGCTTGTTTCGGGCAACAGCAGCAGAAATTCTTCACCGCCCCACCGGGCTACGGCATCCTGCTGGCGCAGCGTTTCCTTGAAAACCCGTGCCACACCGGTCAGCACATCGTCCCCACCCCCGTGACCGAATCGATCGTTGACATGCTTGAAATGGTCCACGTCGCCCAGCACCAGTGAAAACGTGCGTCCGGTACGTTCATACCGGATCCGTTCTTGACTCAACCGTTCCGTCATTGCCCGCCGGTTATACAGACCGGTCAGCGGATCAATCCGGGCAAGCCGGTGAAGTTCATCCCTTGCCGCTCTCAGTTCCTTGTTGGCCTTATGCATCAGGCGGTTTGCCCGGGCTTTGCCCCGATAGCCAAGAACCAGCAGCAATATCATGGTCAACAGGAGAAGCAACGCGGAAACACCCATCCGAATCAAACTGTCCTGATGATCCTGTTCCTGCTGCAATGAGCTGATTTCCCGGTCCATCTCCCGCAGCTTCAGTTTGTCTTCCAGCTCAGCAGTGCGCCGGCCTGCCCGTTCCATCTGGACCTGACCCGCCAGGCTCATATAGGCGGCCAGCATCTGATAGGCCTCGGCATATTCATTCCGCACAGCATGGATCTCGGCCAGTTCAGCAAAAATCCGCAGTTTCAATGACCGATCCGAAATATCTGCATTCAGGGCCATTGCCCGTGAGCCGATTTCAAACGCGCGATCCAATTGGCCGTCCCTGCGATACAGCCGGGCCAGGTTGATCAGCACAGAGGCCTCACCGACCAGATCACCCAGGGCCTCATATTCCGTTGCTGCACGATTGAAGTATGATACGGCTTCATCCATTTCCTGCAGGATTGCACTGGCTTCTCCCATGTTGCTCAGGCCTTCCGCCACACCACTACCGTTCCCCAGTTCCTTCTCCAACTCCATGGACTGCTCATAGTATCGAATGGCCAGGTCCGCTCTGCCCTGCTGCTGATAAATCACACCCATGTTGTTCAACGCATCCGACATTCCTCGCCGGTTACCGAGACGGCTGTGAATGGTATAGGCCCGGTTCAAATGGTCCATGGCCACGTCCAGCTGGCCCAGTTCACGATAAACAAGCCCCAGGCTGTTCAACGTATGTCCCATACCCGATGGATTGCGCGTCTCATCACTGAGTCGCAATGCACTGAGAAAGTTGTCCAGCGCTTTGTCCAGGTCTCCCATTTCGTAGTACAGCAGACCCAGGTTGTTGAGGATATCCGCTTCGGTGTCCGGTTCATTTCTGCCGTCAACCAGCGCCAGGCCCGTACGATAAGCGGTCAGTGATTCTGCCTCCTGACCCAGGTACCATCGGCTGATACCCTGACTGTTCAATGCCATCGCCTGCTGAACGCGGTCCTGGAAGTTGCTTGCCGCAGCTTCCCATTGGCGGGCAGCGTCCAGGGCCAATTCATACTGTCCCTGTGCCTGGTATGCGTCCGCAATCAGCGCCCTGGCGTACAGTTCCACGCCGGGGTCTAACTCCCTGCCCCGGGGACCCAGGACAGCCATCGCGCCCCGAAGTACATGCTCCGGATCCATTTCCACTGACGCGGCCAGTTCCTCCAACATCGCCATTTGGCGCACCGTATCGCTGTTCCCTTCTGATTCCTGCTGGGCCTGCAGCGGAACCCCCGCAAACAGACACAGGATCAGCAGGGTAACCATGTAGCGTACCGGTATGAACATTGCTTCGGTGAAACGGACAACCATGATCGTATTATACGGCATTTACGACGAAGAGGATGCAGCGGTACACAGGAACTCTACCGGGGCGCCGTTAACCACAACGAATGCCACCTGCACACCGTCACTGGGTGAGTTGGGCGCGATCAGCAGGTCATGACCGGCAATGGCGGCTTCCAGATCATCCACAACAAACGCCACATGGGGTACCGTCTTCACCAGTTCCGGATAGGGTGCATCCGGCTCAAACCGGATCCACTCAATGCCATACGGATTGGAATCATACGGCACCACGTACATCTTGAGATGGGGGACATGGATCTCATCTTCGCGCGGTTCGGTGGTGGGAATCCCCACATGGTGGTATTTCATCGGATATTCCTTTGTCAAGATAAACGGGTTACCATCCGGAATCGTCCTTGCTTCGAAACTGCATTACAATCCGGTCCATCCGGTCAGTACCGTTCCCGCCAGGATCAGCATGGACAGAACAATAAACACAATTTCCAGGGGCAACAACCATTTGAACCATTTCTCAAACGGCACTTTGGCCATGGCCAGCGTACCGACCGTGACCCCGGACGTGGGAATGATCATGTTGGTGAATCCGTCGCCAAACTGGTAGGCCAGTACCGCGACCTGGCGGCTGAATCCACCCAGGTCGGCCAATGGTGCAAACAGCGGCATGGTCAGTGCGGCCTTTGTGGTGCCGGAGGGAATAAAGAAATTGAAAATCAACTGGATCCCATACTGCATGTACACCGCCAGCAATGGCTGATTCTCACCGGATGCCGATGCCATGCCATGGAGCACGGTATCCATGATATGCCCGTTTTCCAGGATCACGATGATCCCGCCGGCAAAGCCGATGATCAGCGCAGCACTGGCAATGTCCTTTGCGCCATCCACGAACGCTTCCGCAATGCGGCTGGGACCGAGCCCGCCCAATGCACCCGCAACAATACCCATCACCACGAACAGCGCGGCCAGCTCGGTAATGTACCAGTGCAGCGCAATCACACCATAAAACAGCATGACAATGCCCACCAGCAGCACCAGCAGCACCAGACCGTGGGAGCGGGTAAATGCCATGTCCGCCGGCTGATTCTTCGCAAGCTCCGCCCGACGTTCCTTGTCCATTTCGAATGTTAGACTTTCTTCCGGATTTCGTTTGATCCGCTCGGCATACCGGATTACCCAGACAATGGTCAAAAGGGTGATGGCAAACCAGATCACCATCCGGAATTCCCAGCCGGAGATAAGGGGTATCTCCGCAAATTTCTGCGCAATCTGTACCGTAAACGGATTAAAGAAAGCCGTGGCGAATCCCACCCCTGCCGCGAGAAAGGAAAAACACAATCCCGTAATCGAATCATAGCCCAGGGCCAGCGCCAGGGGTACGAAAATCAACACAAACGGCATGGCCTCCTCGCACATCCCGAAAAAGGCCCCGAAAAAGGAGAACAGGAACATGACCACCGCGATCACCAGTTTCTCCTTGCCCTTCATTTTCCGCACAGTGGCGTAAATGGCCGCGTCAATGGCACCGGTTTTTTGGAACACGAAAAAAGCACCGCCCACAAAAAAGACAAAAGCAATGATGTCCGCCATCCGGACAAACCCTTCCAACGGTGCTTCAAATATCTCGAAAATCTGGGGATTTGATTCCGCATACTGGAATGAATCCCGGAGAATTACTTCCCGCTTGCTGCCGTTCTCCTCTACCAGCTGGCGTTCATACGAGCCGCCCGGCAGCAACCATGTCCCCATGGCCGCCAGGACAATGAACGCAAATACAATTACAAAGGTATTGGGTATCTTCAGTTTCCTTTTGCTCATCCGCCCTCCAGATATTCCGTTTCATCAGTTGCGCTCACAGCGCCTGTCTACTTATTCCGATCAATGAATGCCCCGCGTGTCCTGTTCAGGTTAAGATCCTCGATTCCGTATGGCGGCGTTCATACCATTTCCGTGTCATCTCCGGCCAGTTGCAGGCGGAACATCAACGGATAGACCAAGGCCGTTAGAATCGCTGCCAGCAGCAGTGCCGCGGCCTGGGCCGGGGGGATCAGTTTTCCTTCCAGCGCATAGGTGGATATGGCCACCAGCAGGGTCAGGGGAAACGCCATGGCTGATGGCACCAGCAGCACTTCTTCCAGCCGCATGGAAGAGAACAGGAGTACCGGTGAAGCAACATACCGAACCGCCAGCATGATCACCGAGACCAGTCCGGCCATCAACAACACGCTCAGATCCAGGAACAACCGGGGATCAAACCGGAGACCGACCTCAATGAAAAACACCGGCACCAGGAAACCATATCCGAATGCACCGATCTTTTCCATGATGGCTTCCCGTTCCTTGAATACCAGCCCGAACAGCATACCGCCCAGGAAAGCACCCACAATCAGTTTGAGCCCCATCATGGCGGCAAGTGCCACGAAAATGAACATGTTGGCGAGGTTGGCCCGAACCCCTGTTTCCGAAGAATCGCCGGTTCGGAGAAATGGGCCGATGAGACCCGGAAACCACCATGTCAGGTAGTCCAGAAGACGATGAAAGCAATACGCGAACAGGAGAAAGAGAACAATCTGACCAATGTGAACCAGTGCATCCAGTGAAATTCCGGACTTCACGTAGATCGCCAGCAGGGTAAAGCCGATCAAAGCAAACACTTCACCAATGCTGCCCATGATCAGCAATCGCTGACCCAATGCCTGCTGCAGCAACCCGGTTTCTTTCAATACCGGGAACAGCAGACCCACGGCCGTGGTCATGTAAACCAGCCCAAATACCGGAGACTGGCCCAGCAACCACGCAATACCAAAAGACAGCACCGTCACAAGACCAAACATGACCACATAGAGCCAGAGGTCCAGCCGCGGTGACTCCTTGATTTTCTCAAAGTTGATTTCCAGGCCCGCCAGATACATGAGCACAATAAAACCCAATTCGCCCAGGAACCTTACCAGTTCAGCATCCGCCGGCTGCCAGCTGAACACCATGCCCAGCACAAGTCCATAAGCAATTTCCCCTACCGCCGTGGGCAGCATGAACCGGCGACTGATGAACGGCATCACAAACGCGCCGAACGCAACAGCCATCAGCAGGAGTGCGCCATGGTCATGCATCGACATCCACCTCGGGAATGACCAGCGTGGACAGGTGAGACCGCTGCGCCAGTCGAAAAGCGGTATTCCGGTTGAACAGTCCCGTTCGGAATTCCCGATTGGCCATGGTAACCAGGAGTGCATTGTGCTGGGACCGCAGAAAGACCAGTCCCGCTTTCACCGGGTTCCCTTCCAGTACCTGGTAGGGAATGTTCATGTCGAGAATCCCGGCAAAATCATCCACCACATGCTGCCGCAGTTTCAATGCTTCTTCACCCTCACGACCCCGCAGCTCCTTGGGCAACGCCACGTAAAAAGCCGCCAGCGGAACCTTCATCAGCCGGGAAATTTCCGTTGCCGTTTCCAGCACATGGGCCGGTTCACCATTGTTGAGATTCACCAATACCTTCTCGTACGGATGTGATTCCCTGGAGACCACGAACGGAATCCGGGCGCCCTGGAATGCTTTCGCCAGGCGGGAACGGAACCCAAATCCTCCGGACGGCATAATCAACAACCCGTCTTCATCAACGGTATCCAGCAGCTCGCTGAACAGCTCCACGCCGTCTCCCACATGAAACTGGTGATCCTGTGAGCGCACCTGGTCAATCAATTGGCCGGTCAATCGCCTGCGGAACGGGACCAGGTGGAACCGGGTGGCACGACTGTGCGCCAGCCAGTGACTGGCTTCTCCGAGCAGGTTGCCATGGTCGGAATGGAGGGGGACCAGTACATCGGTACCGTATTGGAGCGGGAATTGGGGGACACCACGGTTGAGAATACCCGCAACGTTCTCCAATACCTTGGGATCGCCCACCAGCACCACCCGGTCTCCCACACGCATCCTGCTGTTTCCGGTTGGAACAATCAGTTCCCCTTTTCGATAAATTGCCGACACCGCCCATCGGGATGGCCGCAGATACTTCAGCTTCCGGTCGACCAGGTGGGACGCGGCCAGTATATTGATCTCCAGCAGCTCACCCAGACCCAGGCCGATATTAATGGCGCGGGAATAGTTGCGTTGGAGACGGTTCCGAATCACCTGCAATGCAATGTCCACCGGTTGAATCAACTCCGCGCCCAACTGCTGAAAAGCCGCCGAATCCCACGGACCATCATGTAGAACCAACACGGGAACTGTGGCACTGAAACTCTCACGGATCATCCGGCAGGTCTCCAGGCTGACCACCTCATTCCGCAATGCCACGATGATGATACGAATCGTGTCCTCATGGAGAGCAGTCCACGTCAATCGGCTCGTGGCGTCTCCATGAACGAAATGAAGTTCGGGAATATCCTGTTTCAGTTGATCAATACGCTCGTGGCTGATGTCAATAATGAGACCGGGCCACTCCGGTGTGATGGTACGCAAGAGCCGCTCTTCAAAAAAACCGACACCCACCACAACAACCTGTTGCTGCTTTTCCATGGTATCCTTCCTGGTTTTTGCTGAAGGAAGTGTATCACAACTAAAGGAATGATCCGTATTGGGAGCGGATCAACGACGGGAATTCCGGGCACCCGTCTCCTGGAGAATGGCTTCCAGTCGACGCCTTGTGGATTTTCGGGGGGCCTGCTTTTCTTCGGTTTTCCCCGTACCGGTACGGTCCAGCTCATTGGAGAGTCCCAGGTGTTGACGGATCGCTTCCTGAAACTTTCCCTGGTCCACCGGTTCTTCGAAGTATTCGGTTGCCCCATACCGGTGTAGTGCTTCCGTACGATAAACCAGACCCCGATAGACCGATGTAAGCATGATGATCGGCAGATCCGGCCGGGCTTCCCGGACCATGCGGGATACCTCGAAACCGGACACCTTGGGGAGCATGGGGTCAATCAACATCAGGTCGGGCTTTGTTGTGGCTGCAGATTTCAGCGCATCTTCGCCATTTCCCACCGCATGGACCTTTACTGCCAGGCCTTTGAACAGACCTTTCTGACGCTTCTGGATTTCCGGATCATAGCTGGCCACAATAACGGTTTTTCGCATGAAATCGACTCCCCCCCTGAAATGAGAACTTATAATAACACCACGAATCGATGTTTGTCGATACAATCTGATATTTTCAATGAAAAACTTTCAGAACACCGGTTGACACAGGGGAAAACAAGCGTAAAATGCCCACCATTACGGGGAGGTGACCCAATGTTTTTCGACCAGTTCTCACAGCATTATCCAACACTCTGGGTATACGTTGTCATTCCGGCGCTCATCTGCCTGGCGCGTATCCTGGACGTCAGTATCGGTACCATGCGTATCGTATTCCTGTCCCGCGGCATGAAACTCATTGCCCCGATCCTGGGATTCTTTGAGGTGATTATCTGGCTGCTGGCCATCGGGCAGGTCATGAATCACATGGACAGCTGGATCAACTACATTGCATATGGACTGGGTTTCGCCCTGGGGAATTACTTCGGAATGGTACTGGAGGAAAAGCTATCTGTTGGTCATGTCATGTTGCGGATCATCACACGGCTCCCCGCAATGAAACTGGTGAACCATTTCCGCAATGCGGGTTACCGGATGACATACGTCGATGGCGAAGGATTGAAAGGTCCTGTCCAGATCATGTTCACCATTGCCAAACGAAAACAACTGGGTGAGTTGCTGGAAGCCGTCCGTGAATTCAATCCGGCCGCAGTTTATTCCATCGAAGATGTGCGCACCCTGAGTCCCAATGCCGTGCAACCGGTGAGCACAACTGCCTCATCACCGAAGAAGCGCCTTTTTCGATTCCACCGAAAGGGGAAATAACAGACAGCAATCGTACCGACTTACCCGTTCGCTGGTTTGACAATGGACAGTATCTTTGATATGATGGCCATAAGATCTTTTATAATCTGATTTTTACAGAACTCACCCTATCATTTTTCACCGAATACCATGAATAGCAGTACGTCAACCCAACAGCCAAGGGAGGCATTTTCATGCCCATTTATAATGAGCATCAACAGGACCTGGCCGAACGCATAACGGACACCGATGTGGCCATCGGCAAATGGAAAGACTGGAAGTGGCAGCTGAAACATGCTGTCAAAGACGTGGAAACACTCCAGCAATTGCTGGAACTGGACTACACGGACACTGAACTGGAAACCCTGAACCGCACCGTGGAAAAATTCCCCCTGTCGGTCACACCCTATTACCTGTCCCTGGTCGATATTGAAGACTTCCGGAATGACCCCATCTATCTGCAATCGGTTCCCGGCCCCGGCGAATTGATGCTCCATCAACATGAAATGGCAGACCCCCTGGCGGAAGATTCGGACAGTCCGGTGCCAGGGCTGACCCATCGCTACCCGGACCGCGTACTGTTCCATGTAAGCAACATCTGCAGCATGTACTGCCGTCATTGCACCCGTAAACGGAAAGTGGGAGATGTGGATTCTATCCCGGGGAAAGAAGCATTGCTGGCGGGAATCAATTATATTCGTGAAACCCCGCAGATCAGGGACGTGTTGTTGTCCGGTGGCGACCCGCTGATGCTCAATGACGATTATCTGGACTGGCTGTTGTCCGAAATCCGGGCCATTCCCCATGTGGAAGTCATCCGAATCGGAACACGCATGCCGGTTGTCCTGCCCTATCGCATTACAAATGACCTGGTGAAGATGCTGAAAAAACACCAGCCCCTGTGGATCAATACGCATTTTAACCATCCGCGGGAAATCACAGCCTCCTCCAGGGAAGCCCTGGCAAAACTGGCGGATGGCGGCTTCCCGCTGGGCAATCAATCGGTGCTCCTGGCCGGTGTCAATGACTGTCCCCGTATCATGAAAGCACTGGTTCACAAGCTGGTGATGAACCGTGTCCGCCCCTACTACCTGTACCAGTGTGACCTTTCGGAAGGCCTGTCCCACTTTCGGACGCCGGTCAGCAAGGGCATTGAAATCATGGAAAGTCTCATCGGTCACACCAGCGGTTTCGCCGTACCCACCTATGTCATTGATGCCCCGGGCGGTGGCGGCAAGATCCCGGTTACGCCCAACTACATTATCTCCTGGTCCACCAACAAAGTTGTGTTGCGAAATTATGAGGGTGTCATCACATCCTACAAGGAACCGGACTCCTACGAGCCCATGTTCTGCGATCGAAATTGCGAAGAATGCAATCTGCAGTTGAAACTGGATGATGCTGCCGAAGAAAAAGCTGTAGGTATCGCAAAACTGCTCAGTGACTGGGATGATACGATCGCGCTCATTCCGGAAGAAACCGAGCGCCTGCAGCGGCGGGACGAACAGGAAGACTGATCGCCCATGCATTTTATTGACTGGTTCCTGTTCAGCCTCTACATGACAGGTGTGCTGGGTATTGGTGTCTATTTCTTCAAACGAAACAAGAACCGGGACGACTATTTTGTCGGCGGCAGAACCATGACCCCGGGACATGTGGGCCTTTCCGTCGTGGCGACAGACGTGGGCGGCGGGTTTTCCATCGGGCTGGGCGGCCTGGGATATGTCATGGGATTGTCCGGAACCTGGCTGTTGTTTACCGGCCTGGTGGGCGCATGGCTGTCCGCTGTCCTGATCATTCCGCGTATCAAGCAACTGGACCGGCAACATGGCATGCTGACCTATCCGGACTTTCTTCGTTTCCGTTACGGCAGCACCGTTGCACTGACCGCTGCCATCATATCCGGTATCGGATACCTGGGGTTCACCGGCGCGCAGGTACTGGCCGGCGCCAAGCTGTTTTCGGCGGCAATCCTGGACGGGCCGGTCATGGGTGTGGACGCCCTGACCTTCTCCATTGTGCTGATCGGCGGCATCATTCTGCTGTATACCGTGCTGGGCGGATTAAAGGCCGTGATCTACACCGACACCATCCAATGGATCATCCTGCTGTCCGGATTGATCTTCCTTGCCATTCCCTTCGCCATCATGAAGATCGGCGGGTTTCAGGCGCTGATGGATCAGTTGCCGGACGGTCATTTTTCACTGTTCAACGTCTCCTGGGCCACCTTTGTCAACTGGATGGTCACCATCATGCCCATCTGGTTGATTGCCATGACCCTCTACCAGCGGATGTTTGCCTGTGGTTCCACAAGGGACGCCCGGAAAGCCTGGTATATCGCCGGAATCTTTGAATACCCGATCATGGCTTTCGTGGGCGTGTTTCTGGGCATGTGCTCCCGTCTCCTGTTTCCGGAAGTGGATCCGGAGATGGGTGTTCCCCTGTTGATCCGTCATGTATTGCCCATTGTGGCAAAGGGCATTGTACTTGCGTCCTATTTTTCGGCCATCATGTCCACCGCGGACAGTTGCCTGATGGCATCTTCCGGGAATGTGGTAAACGACATCCTGGAGCGTACCATCCCGGAAAAGCTCACGGAGCGGAAGCTGATGAAACTCTCCCAGTGGGCCACACTGATCATCGGTTTACTGGCAATCCTGCTGGCTTCCGCTTTTCAACAGGTGCTGGACGCCATCCTGTATGCGTACGCGTTCATGGTATCCGGGCTGTTTGTTCCCACGCTGGGTGCCTATTTCTGGAAACGTGCATCTTCCCGTGCAGCCTTCTGGAGCATGATCAGCGGCGGCACATTGACCCTTTCATTGACGTTTGCTGAATTCAAGTTCGCCGGACTGGATCCCACCATTTTCGGCATCACGTTGAGTGCGATTGTTTTCCTGCTTTTGAGCTGGTTGTATCCCCGAACCGTGGACCCGACACAAAATGGAGTTTCTCATGCCCGATAAGATTGAACAGATTGGCCGATCCATCATCCAGCATGGCCCGGAGAATGACCGCATTTACCTGATGAAAGCCGCGAAATCGGATGGCGCCGTGTTACCGCAGGCGTTGTTGAAAATTGCAAAACAAATGGGTTACTCCAAGATTTTTGCCAAGATCCCAGAAAATCTCACGGATTCATTTGAATCGGCCGGTTACAGAGAGGAAGCCACCATCCCCGGTTACTTCAACGGAAAAGCGTCCTGCCACATGGTCAGTTTTTTCCTGAATCCGGAACGGGCGCTCGAAACCCGGGAAAGTGTGGTTCGCGACGTACTGCACACCGCGCTGAACATCCCCGTGTTGAAAGGCGAACCGGACCCGCTTCCGGCCAACCACACATTGCGCCTGATGACCCATGATGACACACCTCAGATGGCAACCGTCTATCGGCAGGTCTTCGCCAGCTATCCATTCCCGATCCATGATCCTGCTTACCTGAAGGACACCATGGATTCTCATATCCGTTATTTCGGCGTTCTGGAGGATGAAGAACTGATCGCACTGGCCTCCTGTGAGATGGACCTTGAATCTGCCGCCGTTGAAATGACAGACTTTGCCACACTCCCTGCCTGTCGCGGCAAGGGACTGGCTGTCAAGATTCTGTACCACATGGAAGCGGACATGCGTATCCAGGGGATGAACACCACCTATACAATTGCGCGCGCGCTCTCACACGGGATGAACATCACCTTTGCCAAACTGGGCTATACATATTCGGGAACACTGGTGAACAACACACAGATTTCCGGGGCGATGGAATCCATGAACGTGTGGCACAAACCGCTGTTGAAACTCTGACCGGTTCACGGCACCCGTGCAAACCAGGACTTGAAATTGAACCATTGGAAAAAGGGAACCGGCTGTGTAAACCCGGCATCCCGCAGCAACGCCTCGTTTTCTTCACTGGTCCACGGGTTCAGGACATTTTCCAATGCATCCCGCTTTCGGGATATTTCCATTTTTGAATAGCCCTGCCGTTCCTTGAAGCGGTGGTAAATGTCAACAAACAGGTCGTTGGTATCGTCGTCAGAAAACCGGATTTTTTCGGACAGCACAAGGATACCGCCGGAACGCATGGCTTTACGGATCTTCATCATGGCCGGCAACCTGTCCGCCGGTGCCAGGAACTGCAGCGTATACTGGATCAGCACAGCACCGGTGTTCTGCGGCAGGACAGGTGAACGGAGATCGCCAACTGCAAACTGTATGTGGGGACAGGAATAAGCAACCGCTTTTCGCCTTGATTTCTCAATCATGGATTCGGACGTGTCAATGCCCATGAACCGCAATGCCAGATTCTGCAACCGTTCCGACAGGTAGAGCAATGTGGTCCCGGTGGAACATCCCAGGTCCGCCACTACGTCTTCCGGCTCCAGAACGGACGCCAGCAATTCACCGGTTATGCCGATTACATCCCGATAACCCGGAACTGACCGGTCCAGCATGTCATCAAAAACCTCTGCCACCCGTTCATCGAAACGGAATGGACGTTGCATATCCGGATCCTGAAACAACTTATCCCTGCTCATGGTCTACACCGACAATGCCACGTCACCCCGGAAAAACTGGTGACGGGCCAGGATGATTGCCGTTACCGCCGCTACGCTGACAGCAGAGGCAATCATGTACATGACAATCAACTGGTACCTGGCTGCCTCAATTGGCGTGGCCCCTGCCATGAGCATACCGGTCATTGCCCCGGGAAGCTGGATGATGCCCACAATCTTCAGGGTATTCATGATGGGTGTCATGGAAGCGCGAATTGATTTTCTCAACGAGTCCCGGGATGCTTCCACCGCCGGGAAACCCAGGGAAAGGGCGAACTCGACTTTCTTGCGGTTGGTGACCAGTTCTCCATGAAACCGTTCCAGCACCAGTGCCGTCGCTGTCATGGTATTGCCGATTACCATGCCGCCCAGCGGGATCAGGAACCGGGGCACCGGCTCAATTACACCGGTAATCAGCAGCACACCGATCGAAACAAATGTTCCGGCTGTGATCCCGGCAAAGGCCAGGCGGAATACATGGTCCACTTCCGTTGCCCTGCCCCGCGCGGTCCAGGAAGCCACAATGGTCATCAGCAACAGAATACCCAGTTGCGCCCAGAGCGTGTTTAACTCAAACACCAGGTGAAGAACGTATCCCACCGCGATGAGCTGGACAGCGGCACGGATACCGCCGATGGTCAAATCACGCTCCGCCCCCACCTTGTTCCATGCCGCAATGCCAATGGCCAACAGCATCAGGATTGAAGCAAACAGAATCTGTTCCATGTCAGGACCTCCTGTCAAACATGTCCGCCACTTCGGACATGGTGCCGATATGCTTCACCTGCCCGTTTTCCAGGAACACACCACGATCCGCTTTATCCACCATGCGGTCAACGTGGTGCGTCACCTGGATCAGCGTGACCCCGGCTGCTTTCAGCTCACAGAGAATCTGCTCAATGCGGTCCATGGCGGTAACCGAGAGAGCGGATGCCGGTTCATCCAGCAACAACACCCGCGGATTCCGTTGAACCACCAGCCCGATGGTCAGCAATTGAATCTCTCCGCCGGAGAGGTCCTGGGTCCTGCGGTCCAGGATGGACGCGGACAAACCCACCGATTCCACAATTTTTTCGGTGCTGAGTTCCATTTTCAGCGTTGTGCTGATCTGTTTCATGACCTGCCGCACGCTTCCGTCAAACAGAACGGGCCCCTGCATCACCATACCAATCTGACGCCGCATTTCCGTGACCGGGTATCGGGTAAGGGGTTTATCCAGAAACCGGATTTCTCCCTGCGTAGGATCATCCAACCGGTTGAACAACCTTAAAAGTGAGCTCTTACCGGCGCCGTTTTCACCGGCCAGCACCAGGCATTCACCCGCTTTGACCTGGAATGAAATATCGGACAGAATCCTGTTTCCACCCTTGACCAATCCGGCCCCGCTCAATTCGAAAATGATTTCTTGTGACATCGTTCCCGTCCTTCCTGATTCACTCTGAATGGACAGGGGCATCCACAGTTGCAGACTGACGCCCGGTACTGATCTCACCCTTTGCATGATCAAATTCCGAACCCCAGACACTGTGGGGAACCAGGTAAACCGCGAGCATCACCACGACAGCCAATGCTGTTGCCAGACGTCCGCGCTGCTCCCCCTTCCGCGTAATAAACAGGGCGGGCAACCAGGCCAGAAATGCCAGCAACGTCTTGTTGTCCGTCAAGTCCCAGCCGAACGGGATACCGGTCCAGAATTCACCAAACGCATACTTCTGCACCACCGGTCCCAGTATCAGCCCACCAATTGTCAAAAACAGCACGGCCATCGAGACCAGTCGCCGGATATCTTCACGAACAAGCAAACCCAATCCGATACGGACCGACAGCAACACAGCGGCAAACATCATGCACACATGGGGGATCAACACACCAGCGGGAACGCCGCCTTTGAACCGGATCACAACCGGTTTCGGTGTTAATTCATGAGCCTGTCCACCCGAAGCCACCACGACCCTGTAAGCCAGCTTACCCGCAGGCGGTTGATGCGGCAGAAACGCCGACAGATTGTCCCCATTGCGAACCATGTTTACTTTGGTCCAGGGCTCATCAATCCGGTACCGGCGGTAGTGCAGGACTGCCTCATCCACTGCGTTTCCCGGATCAAACAGGACAATGTCCTGGTCACCGGGGCCACCATGACTCCGTACCAACGAATACTGGATTGTTCCACCGGCCAGCACCAATTCTCCTTCCACCGGATACGTGGGTCCGGTTTTTCGTTGGTAAATGGCAAGACTGACCGTTATCACAAATGCCAGGATCCACAGTATCGCTCGCTTCATTTGTACTCCTGAACACAAATTCTAATTCCGACCCATTTTCCCATTCCAGTCACCATTTGTAAATGAGAGAGAAGCCGCTTCTTCCACTTGTGGTTATCTTTCTGCATGTTGAACGTATGGTGTCATTCGCCTTCGGGTGGAAGAACCTGTAACAGGCTGGAATTCAGTGGAACATCCCTGAAGGTCTCAGGTTCGGACATACTGGAACAATGAACCCATCACGGGGACTGACTGTCAATCCGCTCCAGCCAGGAGACGCCCTTCGGCCCTGTGTACCGGTCCGGCAAGTCGTATACCGCATCCGCCAACGCTTCATCCACCGAAATGAAATGCCAGCCGGTGTTTTCCAGGTGGGTCAACAATTCATCCAGGTACACCGAATTGATCTTGTTCATGTGCAACAGCAGGATATGGGGGATCTCCCGTCCCAGCTTCCGGTCCGCCATCTTCCGGAAGTGGTCCACCTGGCCGAGCATGTGGCCGATATATTCCCGAGCGATCTGCCCCATGGCTTCCGTATCATTTGCATCCATGGCCGCTTCATATTTCACATCGTACAGATAGTCGTCATTGTCTACTGTCACCGGCACCACGACATATCCATGGTCCCTGAGCCAGCCCTGCACCACCGCACGTTTTTCCGGATCGCGACCGCGATGCAGCAGGGGGTATCGAAAAAAGCGTTTCTTTCCCGCCAGGTTTCCCAACACGCGATCACAGTTGTCAATGTCCGCCACATACTCACCGGAACCTGTTTGATGGAGATCCGGATGGGAGAATGTATGATTGCCAAGTGTGTGACCTGCAGCCAGGAAAGACACCAGGAGATCCCGCTGCCATGGCGCCACCACCTTCTTCCCCACCACGAATCCGGTTGCCTTTACCCGGTGCCGTTTCAGGGCGTCCATCACCCCGTTCACAATTTCGGTCTGGCCGGCCCGGTCATACCGGCCGTTCTTCACAACCGGCAGATCGTCAATGGTAATGACCATCTCACCAGCAGACAGGGATCCGGTCATGAACAGCAAAACAATGGACAGCAAGAGACGAAAAGACATGGACACCTCCGGAAGGGTTCATCCTATATACGT
>CAZDKZ010000024.1:0-30670 GCA_964506215.1 uncultured Holophagae bacterium | reverse complement strand
CTGGCATGGTAGAATACGGGAGGAAAGACTTCAATGGCAATGAATCATCGCGAAATCCGCAGACGGTACGAGCAAAGCAGGTTTACCCGTGTGGAGCGGCTGGTCGGATGGGTTCTGCTGGCCGCGGGCTCGGTACTGCTGATCTTTGACGGTCTGCTGGAAGGTTTTCGTACCATTGCGTCGGACGCCCATCTGCCACTGGTGTATAAGTTGGCAGTTCTGGCGGTTGCGGTTGGACTGGTGGTCCTGCTGTTTTCCGTTTTCCGGGAACAACTGTTTTTCCGGAACCGGGAACGATACCGGGACGTGGAGGACTGATTGGCAGGAGGGACGCAAGGTGACGGTTGCAGTGAGAGCCGCGGTTTCGGTTTACCTGCCGATATCGCGCAACGTGAAAAAACTGGAGACCAGATCGTTGACTGAGATGACCGACCGGATATTGATTGAACTGGTGCTGTCCGGCGACAGGGATGCATTCGGCGAGATTGTGGAAAGATATCGCCGACGGGCATTCCTTGCAGCGATTTCGATCGTGGGGAATGAGCAGGATGCCATTGACCTGTCCCAGGAAGCCTTCATCCGGGCCTATCGTTTTCTCAACCGGTTTGACCTGGAACGTCCGTTCTATCCCTGGTTTTACCGGATATTGAAGAACAGGTGTCTCAGTTTTCTGCGGAAACGGAAACGCCGGTCGGAAGTGTCTCTGGAAAATTTCTTTGATTTGTCCTCTCCGGACGTGGACCGGGATAAGTTGCGGTTGGTCCGGGAATGTGTGGCGGCTCTTCCCGAACATCATCGGGAACTGCTGGCACTGCGGTACTACCAGGGCTATGCCTACCAGGAAATAGCGGACATGCTGGGAAAACCAATCGGCAGCATCATGTCCGGACTCTACTATGCCCGGCAGAAGTTGAAGTGCGTGTTGGAGGAAAAGGGACTATGAAACACCAGGAAATCCGTGAGTTGTTGCCGCTGTACCTTGCTGGTGAACTGGATGATACCATCCGGGACGAAATTACCGGACACCTGGAAACATGCGATGACTGCAAACGGGAAATAGCAGAGTTTGAAAAGATGGAATCCCTGTTGACCGGATTGCGTCTCCAGGACCCGCCTGACGAAATATGGCATGAATACTGGTCCGGGATCTACAACAACCTGGAACGAAAACTGGCCTGGGTTGTGTTTTCGCTGGGTGCCTGTGTGATCCTCTTTTTCGGGTTTCTTGGATTAATTCGGGAGATTCTCATGGATCCCGGCTTGTCCATTGCAATAAAGGGAGGCCTGGTCTGCTTCGGCGCAGGTCTGGTCATATTGCTGGTGTCTGTTATACGGGAGCAGTTTTACCACCGGAAACGGGAACGATACAGGGAGGTCAGACGATGATCGTGGTGAATACGGATTCGGTTCCGGGCATGCGCATTGTCAAAGTCGTGGGCATTGTCCGGGGAAATACGGTCCGTGCCCGGTTTTTTGGCAAGGATATCATGGCCATGCTTCGGAATGTTGTGGGTGGAGAGGTCACAGAGTATACCAAGATGATTGCCGAATCCCGGGAACAGGCCCTGGATCGGATGATCGAAGATGCCGCGGAACAGGGCGCCAATGCCGTACTGAATGTTCGTTTTGCCACATCAGAGGTCATGCAGGGTGCGGCGGAAATCCTGGCATATGGAACCGGTGCGATACTGGAACCGGACGGCACCACCGATTAATCAAGAGGGAAGTATGAAGCCGTTGACGCTGTCGGAACAATTACTGCTGCTGGCGCTCAAGGATGAGAAGGGTACGGTGGTTTCCAGTGCGTCCATCGCGCTGGACTATGGTCTTATCGGTGCGTTGTTGATGGAACTGGCCATGGCGGATCGTATCGCGGTGCGGGACAGACATCTGGGTGTATTGAAAAGCGAGGCGACCGGCGATGACCTGCTGGACGAATTGATGGCGCATATTACCGGTCGGGACGGAAAACCCAAAGCTGTCCGGTACTGGCTGCCCCGCCTTGCCCGGAAAATCAAGAAACTGCGCCACCGGGTCGCGGAACGACTGGTGAACACCGGCATCCTCCGTCGTGAGGATCGGCGGATCCTGGGTATTTTCCCCTCCGTTCGGTATCCGACGGTAAATCCGTTGCCGGAGCTTGAAGTCCGGGAAAAGCTGAAAAACACCATTCTCATGGAAACGGAGCCGGGTTGTGATGTGGTCGTGCTGGCAAGCCTGCTCAAAGCCTGCAACCTGGTTACCGAAGTATTTGACAAGCGCAGCAAGAAACAGGCAATGCGCCGGTTGAAAAAACTGTCCGCAGATGAACCCATTGCCAAAGCCGTAGGCGAAACGGTTGCTGCTGTTCAGGCTGCTGTTACCGCCTCGATCACAGCGGCAATCATTGCATCCTCCTCAGCAAGATAGGTACTTTTATCGTTTGGGCAAGCCGCTGAATTCCCGGTATTCCATGTAGACGGCCGGGTCGGACATGGGGGCCTTGGTTGCGGAGATTGCCCCGATGCCTTCCGGCGGATTCTTCAACACCGGATAGTAACGTTTGGTCCGATATCCATCCAGTCCGTCCAACGTCAATGCCATCAGGCGCTCTTCCATCAACTGGTTGTCCATACCATAAATCTTGATGGTCAGGGTGAGCACGCTCATGTAGGCTTCGGCGTTCCGATTTTCCACCGACACTTCCATGTTGACAGCTGTTGCCTGTCCATCCTCGTCCGACTGCACATTAAACCCCAGTAATTCAACAGCATATGCTGCCCGATACCGTAACATGTTCTCCACAGGATCTGATGCACAGGATGTGAGTATCAGCAATGGAAGCAGGATCCAGGTCAATTTACGCATGGTTTCCTCCGCGAATTCAGGTGTATTTGGACCTGCCGATTATACACCATTGACGAAAGCGCAGTCATTTTCTAAGGTATGCATGAAACAGATCAGACGTTACGGGAGGTGACAATGGCACCCGGAAAACGGGCCTTTGAATCCGATGTTGCACAGACCATGCAGATACTGGTCCATTCCCTGTACCGGGAACGGGACATATTTCTCCGGGAACTGGTGTCCAACGCGGTGGATGCCATCCATCGGTTCCGGATCACCCAGATGACCCGGGAAGACGTGGTGAACCCGGATCAATCCCTGGATATTCAGATTGAGACGGACAAGGAAAGCGGTACATTGGTCATCCGCGATGGTGGATGCGGCATGACCGAGTCTGAACTGGTTGAGCAGCTGGGCACCATCGCTCATTCCGGGTCCCGGAAGTTCATCCAGTCCCTGTCAGATGATGAAGCGTCCCGGGACCTGATCGGCCAGTTCGGCGTGGGATTCTATGCTGTTTTCATGGTCGCGGAGCATGTTACGGTAACCAGTCGCAGTTGGCAGCCTGACGCTGCAGCAGCGACCTGGTCTTCGAACGGATCGGACGGATATGAAACCGATGTGCTGGCTGAGGCCCCGTCCTGGCGGGGCACCGAGATCCGGTTGCGACTTCGGGAAGATGCATCCGAATACCTGGAACCGGAACGGATCCGTGCCATCCTGTCCCGCTATTCAAGGTTTGTACCGTTTCCAATTCAGGTGAACGGAGAAACCGCTGAACGGTCCGAGCCCATATGGATGCAGACGCCTTCCACGGTGACCGAAGATCAGTACAAATCCTTTTACGGCTACCTGGCCGGCGGCGCCGGTGATCCCATCACCTGGCTGCACGTTCACTCCGACGCGCCCGTGGATCTCAAGGCGATTCTGTACGTGCCGGGCATGTCCCTGCTCAAATTCGGTATGGAAGACCAGGGCGGGGTGGCGTTGTATCGCCGAAAGGTTTTGATCGACGGAAACGCGGAAGAGCTTCTTCCCCAATTCCTCCGATTTGTCAAAGGGCTTGCGGATTCCGAGGATGTGGAATTAAACGTGTCCCGGGAGACGGTCCAGAACAGTCCGGTTTTTCGACGGATTCGAAAGGTTCTGACCGGACGGGTGCTGAAGCATCTGGGGTCCATGCTGAAATCGGATCGGGAACAGTATGCAGCCTTCTTCGAGGAATTCGGGCCCTATCTGAAAGACGGCATCCTTCGTGAGCTGGACCATCAGTCCGAGCTGGCGGATCTTCTGCTGTTTAACCTGGCGGATTCTGAAGAAATGATTACGTTGTCCGATTACCTGGAACGCGCATCCAAAGCACCGGCCATTTACTATATTGCCGGTGCGGATCGGAAGAAGCTGGAAGGCAGTCCCCACCTGGAGTACTACCGGAAGGAGAATATCCCGGTTCTGTTGTTGCCACAGCCCCTGGACGAACTGGTGGTGGGACGGCTGGGACAATATCAGGATGTACCGTTTAAGTTGGTCAGCCAATCGGATGATCAGACGGGTGAACAGACCGGCGATGAACCGACCGATTCGGATCCGTTCCTGGCAAAACTGACGGAACTGCTTTCGGATCGTGTCCGCTCGGTTCGCTATTCTACACGGCTGGTGGACAGTCCCTACTGCCTGGTGACCACGGGGACCGGTATGTCTGCTTCCATGGAGCAGATGATGCAGGCGATGAATGAAAACTATCAACCGGTGCAGCGGGTGCTCGAATTGAATCCGGACCATGACCTGATTCGAAAGCTGAAAGACCGCGTGGAGAGCGGGATTCATCCGGAACAGACGGAGTTGATCATTCATCAGATTGTGGACAGTGCATTGTTGCTGGATCACCAGGTTCCCCCTGTCAACGAAATGGCCGGCCGATTGAATCGGTTGATGGATGAAGTCCTGTCCGCAGAAAGTGGTCAGTCTGATGGTACGGATCTTGCTAGTAGTACAGGTGAGGAAAACAAATCGTAAGGAGGCGGACATGAAACGAATGGCAGTTCTCTTGATCATGCTGAGTTTCAGCGTACTGAGTCTTGCAGACGCGGCAAAAGCCGTAAATCTGGAAGAATATGGTGCGGGTCGTGTCCGGTTTGCCAGTGGAGACGGTGCCAGACTGTCTTTTGGAAAGCAGGAAATCAATGTCAAATCGGATTATCTGGTGTTGCTGGGATCCCGGTTCGATACCGGCAGCGCCATGTTGGAAGTGGTCACACTGAACGGCAATGAATACTGGATCGGTTCGGACACCATGTTCCACTTTGAAGCTATGGACAGCAAGGGTCCGGAAACCACCATGTTCCTGGGGAAGGGCTCTTTTGTGGTTCAGACCCGTTATCCTTTCACATTGACCACCGGTGCGGGTACCGTTTATTTCCCGGCAGAAGGGGTATACCTGGTGTCCAAGGATGCGTTTGGCAAAGATAAATTGCATATCTTTACAAAGGCGGGGACACGCCCGGAAACTGTCAAGAAATCAACGGTATTCAGCCGGATCAAGTATACGGATGATGTGCACAACAGCGAACTGATGGCGTGGGCGGAACAGCGCATGATCGATTGGCGAAAGACGCAGACCCGGTGCAATATGTTCTCCCATGTGGACAAGATGCCGCCGTACATGGCGGTTCGGGCTGCGGATGGTAAACTGAAATGGAAAAAGGTGGAAACGGTTGCGCCCATCTACAGGATGGACAGTATTGTCGACGGCAACACGTTCTTCTACAACCCCAGAATGATCCACGCCCTGGGCCTCTGGTCTCCGTACTCCCTTTACATGACGGATGTGGAAACGGCATTGTTCTTTGCCACCAACCAGTACAACTCGGTAAGGTGGGCATGGGACGTGGCCAATGGCTGGCATGCGGAATGGTACTATGACCCCCTGGCCGGTTTCGGTGCTCAGTATCAGTATCCGCATTGGAACATGTTCGTCTACAATCACTATTGGCATTATCGATACTGGTGGGGGCCGCGTGCATATCATTATCTGGATGATTACTATTACAGATATACCTGGCTGTCACCACTGTATCAGCGACCCGCCCGCAAACTGACCCGTCCGGACCGTCCGGATGGACAGGTGGCCTATGATTCCCGCATTCCGGCAACGCGGGGTCGCACAATTCATTATGTGCGATCGGGCGACCGTCCGACTCTCCGCCGGAACACCGATGCGAGTCTTATCACCCGGGCGATGGCCCAACGGTTGTCATTTGATACCCGGGAAGTCCAGCGGGCAACCAAGCGGGTGGAACTCCGGCGGGAACGGTCCCGGCTGTCCACCGGTTCGGGTACGGTTGCCGGTCCCACCAATGGCCGGGTAACCCGAACGACCACAAGGACCAGCACCACGGTTGTTACCCCTACGCGATCCACAACCATCCCGTCCACGTCCGGTGTTCGCGGTGGGGGGACCAAGGTGGTTCGTCCGCCCCGGTGATCGGGATATCAACAACGCGAAACGAAAAAGGGCGGCATTTGCCGCCCTTTATTTTTCAATGGGAAATAACCTATTCAGACAAACGCAGGATGCCGATATAGTCCAGGTTCCGGTATTTCTGGGCATAGTCGAGGCCATACCCGATGACGAACGCATCCGGAATATCAAAGCCGTTGTAATCAATTTCAATGGGAACTTTCCGGCGTGGGGTCTTGTCCAGCAGGGTGCAGACTTTCAATGACCGTGGGTTCCGGGTGTTGAGTACTTTCAGCACTTCCCGCAGCGTATAACCCGTGTCGATGATATCTTCGACAATGACCACGTTTTTTCCGTGAATATCGTCATCCAGGTCTTTCAGGAAACGGACTTCACCGGAAGACTCGGTGTCATTGCCGTAGGAGGTGACATTCATGAAGTCCATCAGGCACGGAATGGTGATTGCACGGGCCAGGTCGGCCATGAAAATGACAGATCCCTTGAGCAGTCCCACCAGTGTCACTTCTTCACCGGCAAAGTCCCGGCTGATACGCATGCCCAGCTCCTGTACCTTCTGTTCAATCTGCTCCTTTGAAATCAAGACCCGTTCAATTGTTTCCGTCATACCTACCCCCGACATGAATTTGGATGTACTGGTTGTAACACAAAAAAACGGGTGGCGCCAGAAGGGCACCGGAATGCTGCGGTGTTATCGGTTGATCTGGATCTGGATCAGGGTAATATCATCGTCATAATGGCCCGATGTCCAGTCCTGGATGCGGGCCAGCAACCCGTCCGGTGTAGCGGCCGGCGTTTCCAGGTAACGGACAATCCGGGATTCACCGAAGGCGACCCCCTCGCTGTTTTCCGCTTCCGAGATCCCATCGGTATACAGAAAAATCCGGTCGCCGACGTCAACTGGTACGGTCATTTCTTCGAAAATGGTATCTGCCTCGATACCCAGCAGGAATCCGGCCGGCTTCAGGGTCTGGATGCGTCCGTCTCCTTTCCGGTGAAGTGGTCCCGGATGTCCGGCGCGGACCAGGGATACGCTCCGGGTTTGAAGATCATACCGTCCCAGTGCCATGGAAGCGAAGTGTTCTTCGGACGTGGTATTGAGAATATCGCGGTTGATCTTCTTGACAATCTGTTCCGGTGAAGAGGTTCCGGTGATGGCCTGGATGAACGATAGCTTGATCATGGCCGAAATCAGCGCAGCCACGATGCCATGGCCGGTGACGTCCGCCACGAAAAACACGGTGGTCCCGTCTGCTGCGGTTCGCACATCATAGATGTCTCCCCCGATATGAATGGCGGGTTGGAACACGGAATCCAGTCGGATCTGCTGCCCGATGTCGCCGTCCTGGGGGATCAGGGATTCCTGGAACCGGGCTGCCAGATGGAGTTCCTTTTCCATGGCGGCCTTGTAGCGTTCCAGTTCCACGTTCTTTTCCAGGATTTCGTTCTGAAGGGCTTTGATCCGCATGGCGGAATTGACCCGGGCCACCAGTTCTTTCACGTTGAACGGTTTGGTGATATAGTCATCCGCACCGATCTTCAACCCCTCTACCTTGCTGTCCACTGTGGCTTTGGCCGTGAGCATGATGAAATAGGGATTGTTGAATTCTGCCCGGGTTTTCACCTGCTTGCACAGTTCGGTACCGTCCATTTCCGGCATCATCAGGTCCGAGATGACCAGGTCCGGAATGCAGGTTCCCATGGCTTCCAGCGCCCGGACACCATTGGCGGCCTTCATGGTCTGGTAACCGGCTTTTTTCAGGTACAGGTCCAGGATATCCGTGATTCGAACCTCATCGTCCACGATGAGGATGGTTCCCCGCGTATCCACGGTTACAGTTCAAAATACCGGTCCAGGCCGGTCTGTTTCATGATGTTCCGGACGGTATCGCAGACGTTGCGCATGATGAAAGAACCGTTCCGTTTTGTCATGGTGTTCTTGACGGAAACCAGCAGACCCAATCCACTGGAATCGATGAACCGTACGTTGTCCATATCGAATGTCAGTCGGGTGATGGGATGCTGCAGGACAAGCTCCTTGGTCCGGTTCCGGAGATCCGCCGTACTTTCAAATGTGAGTTTGCCGGTAAGGATCAACGTGGCATTTTCACCATCCAGTATTTCCTGCCATTCAAGCATGATGCCTCCAGACTTTTGTCAAATGGAGGGTCTCCCCATTGTCCCGAAATGTGATTTCATCCACGGTCTGTTTCAACAGGAATATGCCCCGCCCGGTTTCCCTGTCGGGTTCAGGGGGCGTGAGGCGGTTGAGTTCCCGTTCATAATCGAAGCCGCCGCCACTGTCTGATATGGTTACACTGGCTTGTTTTCGCGTAATCTGGAGTGTCAGGTCCACCGTTTTTGCCAGGAGTTCCGGAGAACTGGATTCCAGCTCTGCTTCATACTCGGGGAACGATTTGTGAATGCGAACGGGCTCCGGAACCTTCAGGTTACCGTGGTAAACCGCGTTGGAGACGGATTCGTGGATGATCAGCATCATACTGCTCAGTTCTTCAGCCGGAATCAGCGGGGTTTTGTGCAACAGGTGTTCGACAAACGACATGATGGACTCAATATGGCGGGACCGGCTTTCAAACCGGGACTTCAGTGTTACCTGCTCCAATTCACTGTCTGAAAGGGAGGGAATAATGGTGCGGAACAACCCCGCGTGATTGCACAATTCATCCTGGAATGTGACCAGGGGAGAATCCGGCGTGGCCGGTCCGCGTTGTAACTGAATGGTGATGGAGCCGGTAACCATATGGTCATTATAGGAGAACTCTTTGAGTCAAATCAATACGAGTTTGTTTTTTATAGGCCTTGTGCTAAACTGTTCCGTACTCGAGAACGCCCACGCTTTGGAGGAATATTCATGAAACCCTATCAAACGGAAGACATTCGAACAATAGCACTTGCCGGACATGGTGACAGCGGTAAGACATCTTTGGTTGCGGCCATGCTGCATAATGCCGGTGTAACCAATCGACTGACCCGTGTTGATGACGGAAATACAATTACGGACTACGATGCGGAAGAAATCAAACGCAAAATCACCCTGACCACCAGTGCCTGCTATTTTGAATTGAACAAGAAGAAAGTCAACCTGCTGGACACTCCGGGCTTTGGCAACTTTTTCCCTGAATCCCGTGGGGCTTTCCGTGTTTGCGACAACATGCTGTTGACCATCTGTGGGGTTTCCGGTGTTGAAGTGCAGACGGAAAAGGCCTGGAAGCTGGCGGAAGAGCTGAACCGTCCGGTCGTGATTGTGGTGAACAAGCTGGACCGGGACCATTCCAACTTTGATGAGATTGTCAGTTCGGTCCAGGACAAGCTGGCCCGCGAAGCGATCCCTGTTGGCCTGCCCATCGGCAAAGAAGGGGACTTCAACGGCATAGTGGACCTGCTCTCCGGTAAGGCCTATGCCTACAAGGACCAGTCCGGTAAGTATGCTGTGGTGGACGTGCCGGCGGATATGCAGGATGCAGTTGATTCCGCCCGCGAGGCGCTCATGGAAATGATTGCGGAAAGCTCGGAAGAGTTGATGGACAAGTATCTGGAAGAGGGTGAACTCAGTGAAGATGAACTGAAAACCGGACTGAAGAAAGCCATTCGCGCACGGAGCTTCTTCCCCGTCCTGCCCTGTTCAGCCAATACCAATGTGAACGTGACCAACCTGATGGAATTCATCACGGATAACCTCCAGGGGGCCGAAGGCCTGGAAGTGGCAATCACCCGGGGTGAAGAAACCGGCTCCATGCTGGTGGATGAAGGTGGCGAACCGGCCATGTTCTGCTTCAAGACCGTGTCGGACCAGCACGCTGGTCGGATCAACCTGTTCAAAGTGATGTCGGGCAAAATTACACCGGACATGACACTGTTCAATCCCCGTTCCGATGCTTCTGAAAAACTGGGTTCCATGTTTGCCATGCAGGGGAAGGACCATGAGAACCTGGAAGCTGCGTTTGCCGGCGATGTCGTCGCAATTGCCAAGCTGAAAGAAACCAACACGTCGGATACCCTGGCGAACAAGGGTGCTGATTTTATTTTCCCGCCGGTCAAGTTCCCGGAAGCGGCCATTTCATTTGCGTTGGAACCCAAGTCCAAGGGTGATGAAGACAAGATCTCCACCGCGCTGCGCCGGATCAACGAAGAAGATCCGCTGCTGAAGATCGGACGGGATTCGCGGACGCACCAGATCCTGATTTCGGGTTCCGGGCAGCTTCACGTTGAGGTGGCCCTGTCCAAAATGAAGGACCGTTACAAGGTGGAAGCCTTGCTGCAGCCACCCCAGGTTCCCTACCAGGAAACCATCCGGAAGAAGGTGGATGTGGAAGCCAAGTATAAGAAACAGACGGGCGGAAAAGGTCAGTATGGCCATTGTAAGATCACCATGGCGCCCATGGAACGTGGAGAAGACTTTACGTTTGAAGACAACATTTTCGGTGGATCCATTCCCAAGACCTATATCCCTGCGGTCGAAAAGGGTATCCAGGAAGCGCGGATGAAAGGTTTCCTGGCCGGCTACCCGGTGGTGGATTTCAAGGTGATTCTCAACGACGGTTCTTATCATGATGTGGACTCTTCTGAAATGGCATTCAAGATTGCCGGTTCCATGGCATTCAAGAAAGGGATGGAGCAGGCTTCCGCAACCTTGCTGGAACCCATCATGCAGGTGGAAATCTATGCCCCGGAAGAAAACATGGGTGACATCATGGGTGACCTGAACTCCCGTCGCGGCCGTATCCAGGGTATGGAAGCCAGCGGGGACAACCAGGTGATCCGCGCGTCGGTTCCCATGGCCGAAATGCTGACCTACGAATCAACACTGCGATCCATTACCGGTGGCCGCGGTTCCTTCCACATGGAATTTGCCCGGTATGAAGAAGTTCCCGCAAACCTGCGGGAAAAACTGATCGCAGAAGCGAAAGAACGGATGAGCGAAGAGGAAGAATAATCCGTCCGCGCATCCCGTCTTTCAAATGGAGAAGGACATGAGTGGTGTGACGATCCTGTGGCTATTCTGCCTGGCGATGTACCTGGTCTGTATTGACTGGAAGGCGCTGGGCGGTGTGCTTCGCGATGGTGGCTGGTTTGCTGTCCTGTTCTACGTGGTACTGGGTATCGTGCTGGTGCAGGTTGTGACCGGAGCGATCTCATGAAACGAGCCCTCGTGGTGCTGGTTGCCTGCCTGTGCCTGCTGGGCTGCAAGTCAAACGAAAGCCCGGAAGCGGCGTTCCTGCTGGAAGAGGCCCATGCGGCCAGCAATCGCGGGGACTATACCCAGGCCGTTGACCTGCTGGAACGGATTATCAATGACTATCCGGGAACCCGGGAAGCCAGTATTGCAGCGGAAGAATACGACACGTTCAAAGACCTTTTCCAGTATGAGGTGGAGGCCCGGAAGCAGGCTGTTGAGCGGGCATTGACCAAGGTCGGCCGATCGGTGGAAGTGTATCACCGGGAGCGGGGCCGCTATCCCGCCAACATGGACGAACTGGTTCCCCGTTATCTGCCGCAACGTGTTGAAGATCCGTGGGGGAACCCGATCTTCTACAAGCGGAGCAGCAATGGGTACATCATTGCCTGTTTCGGGAAAGACGGTATTCCGGGCGGTTCGGACGAAGAGCGTGATCTGTTCGTTCAGAACGGCCAGTTTGTTACTTCACTGATTCTACCGGAGGATCAGGCGACCCGATGAATCGGTTGAGACGAAAAATCAGGGAACAAATCAAGCGTAGCGGTACCATTCCGTTCAAAACGTACATGCAGCTTTGCCTGTATGACGATGAATTGGGATATTATCGGGCCGGTACAAAGCTGGGCCGGGATGGTGATTTTTTTACCTCTGCCCACCTGGGTGCCATTCTCGGTCGTGTCCTGGCCCATCGGATGATTGCCATTGCCCCGGCAGAAGGTCTGCTCAACGTGGTGGAAATGGGTGCCGGGCAGGGGTGGATTGCCCAGGACTTTCTGGACTACCTGACCCGGAACCATCCCGAACACTATGAGCGCACGCGGTATCATTTTGTTGAACAGAATCCGTCCTTGACCGGGGAAAACCGGAAGCGGCTGAGCGGGCACAATGACCGGGTGCTGTTCCATGAAACGCTGGACGAATTGCCGGAAATGATCTGGGGATTCGTTTTTTCCAACGAATTCTTTGACGCATTTCCGGTCCACATGATTGCCTGTGAAAACGATAAACTGTATGAGATTCACCTGGATGCCGGTGAGACCGAATATATCCAGTTATACGAAACACCGTCCCCCGAAGTGGTCCAGGAAATGGCGGAACTGGGGATTACCGTTCCGGAAGGATGTATTGCGGAGATCAACACCGACATCGGCGCGATTTACCATACCCTGTCCTGCCGTGCGAAACAGCTTCACATGATTACCATCGACTATGGCTATACCCAGGATCTGCTCTACCACCCGGACCGGAACCGTGGCACCCTGATGGGATACCAGAAACACCGTGCCTATGATGACGTGTTCCAGATGGAAGGGGAAATGGACCTGACCAGCCATGTGAACTTTGATGCGTTGATCCATCATGGGGAGAAGAACGGCATTCATGCGGTTTACTTCAAGAACCAGCGCAACTATCTGATGGATCACGGGCTGTTTGATGTGTTCCGGGATGGACAGGAACCCACCACCCAGGAAGCCCACCAGCTCAAAACCCTGTTGTTGCCGGGTCAGATGGGTGACGTATTCAAGGTGCTTGTCCAGGTCAAGGGGGAACCGTCATGATTGCCGGAACAGACCTGGTGGAAGATGTCGTGGCCCGCTATCCGGCTTCCGTCAAAGTGTTCATGAATCATCGTTTTCCCTGTGTGGTCTGCGGGGAGCCGGTATGGGGCACTATCGCCGAGAATGCCGGCCGCAACAACCTGTCAGACTCTGAACTGCAGGATCTGTTGGATGATCTGAACCGTCTCGTAAACCCGTCTTGAAGAAAAACCCGCCGATTTACGCTATACTGAACACCATCAAACCATGATTTTCGGGAGGTTGCATGGCTGACCACCAGGCTGCGTTGATGGTAACATTCCTGCTCTACCTGATTGGATTGCTGACCCTGGGTTACCTGGGGGAGCGGAAGTATTCCAAGTCATACGATGAATTTGTATCTGCGGGTAAGTCCCTGGGTGCCTGGGTGACGGCCCTGAGCGCCGCGGCCAGTGCTGAAAGTGCCTGGGTCATGCTGGGCCTGTCCGGCCTGGGTTACAGCAACGGCCTGGCCGCTTACTGGGCGTCCATTGGCTGCGTGCTGGGTTTCATGGTGAACTGGAAGTTTGTTGTGGCACCGGTCCGTCGTCTTTCCGGGGAACATGGTTCGTTGACCATGTCCGACATGATTGAAGATGTGCTTCATGACCGGAAGCAGATGTTGCGGATCATCGGCAGTATCGTGATTGTATTCTTCATGGGCTGTTATGTGGTGTCCCAGTTCGTGGGTGCCGGCAAAACCCTCAACGGTATGGGCATGATGGATTACCAGACCGGCGTATTGATCGGCAGCCTGATCATTGGCGCATACGTACTGATGGGCGGATACGCGGCCGTGTGCTGGACGGACGCGCTCCAGGGCGCATTGATGGCCCTGATCATGATTGTGTTGCCGGTGCTGGCCGTGTTTCATGCCGGTGGATTCGGGTCCATGGTTTCCGAGTTGGAACAGGCAGGGCTGCAGGGGTTTTTCAGCCTGAAGGGGGCCGGTCTATGGGGCAGTCTCGGATTCATCTTCGGACAGTTGGGCATCGGTTTGGGATACCAGGGGATGCCCCATGTGGTCATCCGTTACATCACGGTGAAGGATGAAAAGGAGGGACTGCGATCCGGGATGATTGCCACCTTGTGGGGCGTATTCGTGCTGTTCGGGGCGGTGACATTGGGCATCGCCGGACGGGTGCTGTTCCCGGGTCTGTCGGATGTGGAGCATGTGCTTCCCCGGTTTGCGGCGGATTATCTCCATCCGGTAATCGGTGGGGTGGTGCTGGCGGCCATTACGGCTGCCATCATGTCCACGGCGGATTCCCAGCTGATGTATGCGGCGACTTCACTGGTCAATGATCTCTGGCTGAAGGTGTCCGGAAAGAAAGTAGACGGGCGAAAGCTGGTGATCGTGACGCGGGTGGTCATTGTTGTCATGACGGCTATTGCCATCCTGGTTGCGCTGACCGATGTGAAAATGATCTATTCTTTCGTTCTGTATGCGTGGGGTGCCATGGGGGCGGCCTTCTCCCCGATGATCCTGTGCATGATCTATGTGAAATGGTTCAACCGCTGGGGGGCGTTGACCAACCTGCTGGTGGGCCCTGCGGTGGTGGTGATCTGGTCGGAAATCCCGCTTCTCAAGGGTGCAGTGTATGAACTGGTGCCGGCATTCATCCTGTCCCTGGTGCTGGGCCTGGTGGTGTCGCTGATGACACAGAATGAGGAGACCGCATGACTGTCCGGCAGGACACCGAGCAGATTGAACGACAGATCCTGTCCCCCCATGCCACTTGTGCGGCGGACAGCCGGGGGAGGCGGATTGCCGAAGTTCCCTGCGATATCCGGACCGCGTTTCAACGGGACCGCGACCGGATTCTGCACTGTAAGACGTTTCGCCGGTTGAAGCATAAAACCCAGGTATTCCTGGCTCCCCGGGGGGACCATTACCGGACCCGGCTGACCCACACCCTGGAGGTATCCCAGATTGCCCGGACCATTGCCCGGGCCCTGCGTCTCAACGAAGATTTAACCGAAGCGATTGCGCTGGGACATGACCTGGGACACACCCCGTTCGGTCACGCGGGCGAAGGGGTACTGGACCGGTTGACCGTGGATTGCGGCGGGTTCAAGCACTATTTCCAGAGTGTCCGGGTGGTGAACTTCCTGGAGCGGGATGGGGCCGGCCTGAACCTGACCCGGGAAGTGGTAGAGGGCATCGGTAAACATTCCAAGGGCCGAACCGGTGACCCCACCGGCGCGGCAGGCAATATCAAGACCCTGGAAGCGCGGGTGGTCCGCCTGTCCGACGTGGTGGCCTATCTCAACCACGATTTTGACGATGCCTTGCGTGCGGAAATTATTACAGCCGCGGACCTGCCCGATGAAGTGGCCGCCATGATGGGCAAAACATCGCGAAACCGGATTGATGCCCTGATTCGGGATATTATCGCCACCAGCCTGGCGGATACCGGTCCCAGTGTCCGGATGTCCGAACCCATGGCCGATGCATTCCAAGCATACAAGGATTTCATGTATGATCGGATTTATTTAAATCCGGAAGTGAAGGTGGAATTCACCAAGTCGGAGCAGATCCTGGAATTCCTGTTTGAATTTCTGGAAAAGGAAGCTGCACAACACATTCCGTCATTCTATTTCAACCGGAATGATCCGTTGCCCCGGGTAGTCGCGGATTATATCGCGGGAATGACCGACCTCTATGCCATCCGGTTTTTCGAACATCATTTTATCCCCAGGCGCTTTGGTTTCCGTCACACCACGGAATAGGCAGTGATTTCAGCTGCCACTGCTTTGCCGTATGTTTCCACCGCCTGCTTGATCAGCGGATGGTTTGGATCCGGATCGGTCAGGTTTTCGATGCGGTGAACGGGCAGTGCCCCGGCCAGTGAACTGGTCACAAGAACAGCAGTGGCGCTTTCCAGGTCATCCGGTCCCAGTGACTGCTCCCCTGCCACCCCCTGATCGATCAGAATATTGCGTACGATGCCGGGCAGTGCCCCGTCCGCGATCTCCGGTGTGACCAGCAATCCGTCTTTTTCCAGGAAAACATTGCAGCGGCCCCCATCCGTCAGTTTGCCGGCATCATTGGGGGCGATCCGGTCAAACAATCCGTCCCGGTTGGCATACCGGGTCAGGAGCCGGTTTTCCAGGTAGTTGGCGGACTTGATGCCGGACAGCCGGGAGAGTCTGCACCGGACAAATCCGGTGGCGATGCCGATGGCCACCGATTGTGGGGGCACGTAGGATTCCCGTTGCATGACCATCAGTTTACCGTCTGCGGCCAGCAATCGTAACGCAGTTTCCCGGATGTTCTGTTCCGCAAGCCACCGGGCAATAAAGTCGCGGAGCTGGTCGATGTGCGGCGGTGAAGGCATGTCCAGTGAACGAATACCGGCAGACATCCGGTCCAGGTGGGCTTCCAGGAAGAGTGGCACGCCCCGGTGCACGCAGACAGTTTCGAAGATACCGCCCCCATGGGCCAGTGAAGACTGTGCAATATCAACGGTCGTATCGGTTGTCAGTTCAAGCATTGGACAATGGACCTCCCTTTGACCACGGTTTCATCATACTCCAGGTCCGGTTCGGAATCCCAGACGATTCCGCCGCCGACCCCGAACGTGAGGGTGTCTTCGTTCAGGGTGCAGGTACGGATGGCGATATTCAGGTCACAGGTCCCCAGGTCTGCCTGGATCCACCCGATGGTACCCGTGTAGATCCCCCGCGGTTCCGGTTCCAGGCGGTTCAACAGGTGAACAGCTGCAATCCGCGGACAACCGGTAATGGAGCCGCCCGGGAAGGTAGCGGCCAGGATTTCGTTCAGTCCCGTTTCCGGAACCAGCTTTCCGGATACGTGGGACACCAGGTGATGGACATTGGCATAGCTTTCCAGGACCGGGAATCCATCCACGCGGATCGTGCCGGATTCACAGACACGGCCCAGGTCGTTTCGCAGCAGATCGGTGATCATGGCCAGTTCGGAACGGTTTTTCATGTCGTTCTGGAGGAAGACAGCCCGTTGTTGATCATCCGCAGGATCTGTTCCCCGGCCGATGGTGCCCTTGATGGGCGAAGCGGTGAGCCGACCGTTTGCCAGTTGCAGAAACCGCTCCGGGGAGGAGCTGACGATGGTGTAGTCCGGCATCCGGATACAGCAGGAAAAGGGTCCGGGGTTTGCCGCGGCAAGGCGCCGGGCAAACTGTCGTACATCTCCTTCAATGGACCAGGTTTCGGTGCGGGTGAGATTGGCCTGGTAGACATTTCCGCGGGCGATTTCATTTCGGATCACGGTTACTTTTTCCATGTAGCTGTCCCGGGTTTCGGTATCCCCGGTCTTTTGTGCCTGGAATGGCCCTGTGCGGATGGAACAGTGCAATTCCATGGAGGGGAGGTTCCGGGTGCATTGGAATATCCGGGAAGAGGGGCGGTGGCAGATGGTCATCTCCCGGAACAGGATGAACCGGGTCCCGGGCAGCCGGTGACGTTTGGGAGCGGGAAACGCGGTATCCAGTTCCAGCCCCTGTTCATAGGTCATCCATCCGATCAGGTCGGGAAGTATGGGGGGGATATCGCCGTTTCTCTCCAGTTGCAGGTCTCCGGGGAAGTGATCAACAACCAGGGCCGGATCCCGGCCGAAGATAATCCACTGGCCGTCCCCGTGGAGCAGTGCGCAGGGGTGGTGATCCATGTCCCGGAGGCAGGCATCCGTTTCCAGTGTTCCGGTCATCTGTTTCCAATGCTCAATAACGATCATGCAGGATGTTCTCCGCGATCCGGATGCCGTTTTCGGTCAGGAAGGATTCCGGATGAAACTGCACGCCCCCTGCCGGCAGTGACCGGTGGCGAACGGCCATGATTTCACCGGATCCGGTCCACGCACAGGTGTCCAGCTCCGGCGTCAGGGCGATGGTGACCAATGAATGATACCGACCGACCATGGCCGGGTTGGCCATCCCGGTGAACATCCCCTGCCCGGTGTGTTCAATGGCCCATTGCTTGCCATGGCATGGTTCGCTCCGGACCACGGAAGCTCCCAGCGCCAGTGCCAGGCATTGCATACCCAGGCATATGCCGAAGATGGGTGTTCTGCCCAGAAAATGGCGAATGACGGCCAGGTTCAGTTCCGCATCAGCGGGGTGGCCGGGACCGGGGGACAGGATGATCAGGTCCGGTTCATATGCCTGGACATCGGCCAGGCCGGCCCTGTCGATTCGCAGTACAGCGGGTTCGGACCCGGCTTCGGCAAACAGATGCCGGACATTATCCGTGAAGCTGTCCAGGTTGTCGATTAAGAGCAGGTTGTTCCGCATGGCGCGGCATTATAGCACAGGTGATGTGGCTGTTTGCTTGCAAAGAATATACTGATCCCGTATCCTTTTCTCAGGTTCGCATGCAAAACAACTCAGTCATGGCGCCAAATGGGGCGACATGGGACCGGTGTCCGGACGCGTTGCGCAGGGTTGCGCCGCACCGGTCCGGTATTGCTGTCGGATTGCAGTGCGTGGTGTTTACCATGATGCGCAGGAACGGGAGGATAACCAGATGATCGGAATTGTCGGCTATGGGTCATATGTACCCTGTTTTCGGATCAAAGCGGAGGATATTGCCCTGCAATGGGGCAATGATCCGGTGGCGGTCAAACGGGGTCTGTTGCTGGAAGAAAAAACGGTGCCGGGTATGGACGAGGATACCATCACCATTTCGGTGGAGGCCGCACGTCACGCAGTCAACCGCGCGGGCATTGATCCCGCGGAAATCGGCGCAGTCTACATCGGTTCAGAATCCCACCCATACGCGGTGAAGCCCAGCGGCACAGTGGTTGTTGATGCGCTGGGTATCGGCCCCGAGGTTCATGTGTCCGATTTTGAATTTGCCTGTAAAGCCGGGGCGGAAGCCATGTTCGTGGCCTATTCCCACGTGAGATCGGGTGTCATGAAGTATGCGCTGGGTATCGGAGCAGACACCTCCCAGGCGGCACCTGCAGATGCATTGGAATATACCGCATCCGCCGGGGGTGCGGCCTTTATCATGGGCACGGAAAATGTCCTGGCTGAGGTCGTTGAAACGTATTCCTATACGTCGGATACGGCGGACTTCTGGCGACGGGAACGGGAGATGTATCCGCAGCATACCGGGCGTTTTACCGGTGAACCGGCCTATTTCCGTCATGTGCTCGGCTGTGCACGGGGCCTGCTGAAGAAAAGCGGGCTTTCTGCGGAAGAGCTGGCCTATGCCGTTTTCCACATGCCCAACGGCAAGTTTCCCCAGAAAGCCGGTAAGATCCTGGGTTTCACGAAAACCCAATTGGAACCGGGCTGGATTGTTCCCTACATGGGGAACACCTATTCCGGCTCATCACCGACCGGACTGGCGGCGACACTGGATGTGGCCAGGCCCGGAGACCGGATCATGATGGTTTCATTCGGTTCCGGAGCCGGCAGCGACGGGTTCATCTTCCAGGTAACCGACAGGATTGACGCAGTCCGGGACCGGGCGCCGTTGTTCAAGGATATGATCCAGGACAACAAAATCTATCTGAATTATGCGGAATATGCCAAGTATCGGAAGAAGATCATCATGAACAGCTGATCCATGTGTCTGCATGAGATCAGCGTTTCCTCATAAAGGAGTGAAACGATGCGCGATGTAGCAATTATAGGTGCCGGTATGACGGCATTCGGGGAGTTGTGGGGCCAGTCCTTCCGCCAGCTTTTCGTGGAAGCAGCGCTGGCGGCTGTCCAGGATGCGGGAGTGGATCAACTGGATTCAATGTATGTGGGAACCATGAGCGGCGGGCTGTTCGTGGGCCAGGAACATGTCGGGTCCCTGATGGCTGACTATCTGGGCGTTGCGCCCATTCCGGCCACCCGGGTGGAATCCGCCTGTGCCTCCAGCGGGGTGGCGTTTCGTCTGGGATTCATGGAAGTGGCTTCCGGTCTCAGTGATGTCGTGCTAGTGGGTGGCGTGGAAAAGATGAATGACGGTGCGGATGTGACCTATGCCCTGTCCACCGCGGCGGATCAGGAATACGAGGTTTTTCACGGCATCACGTTCCCGGGACTGTATGCCATGATCGCCCGTGCTCACATGCATCGCTATGGCACCACACGGGAACAACTGGCAGCGGTGGCGGTAAAAAACCATGCAAACGGATTGAAGAATCCCAAGGCCCAGTTCCGGATGAAGGTGACGGCAGAACAGGTGATGAATTCATCGAAAGTGGCGGATCCGCTTCGATTACTGGATTGTTCACCGGTCACGGATGGGGCGGCGGCGGTCATCCTCTGTCCCATGGAAATGGCTGAAAAGCTGACAGACAAACTGGTCCAGGTGATTGGTTCCGGTCAGGCAACGGACACCATCGGTCTCCATGACCGGTCGGACCTGACAACATTGAACGCCGTGAAACGGTCCGCGGAAATGGCCTACAAGATGGCCGGTGTCGGTCCTGGGGACCTGGACGTGGTGGAAGTACACGATTGCTTCACCATTGCCGAGATCTGTAACATTGAGGCATTGGGACTGGTGGAACCCGGAACGGGCGGCAGCCGGACCATGGAAGGATTCACGGCGCTGGATGGACAGTGCCCGGTCAATACCAGTGGCGGTCTCAAGTCCAAGGGCCATCCGGTGGGGGCGACGGGCGTTGCCCAGATCATCGAAATCTATCATCAACTGACAGGCGCATGTGGTGACCGGCAGGTTAACGGGGCGCGGATCGGATTGGCCCAGAACATGGGCGGCTCCGGTGGCAGCTCAACCGTGCACATCCTGAAAGCACTGTCATAACAGGAGGAGATGCAATGCCATCACCAAGATATACACGGGAAATCCCCCAGCGATACAGATTGGAAGCCGCCGCATGTGACGGATGCGGCAAGATATTTTTTCCGCCCCGGCTGGTATGTTCCCAATGTGGTTCCCAGTCGTTTACGGCAACCCGTTTGACGGATACGGGTACGGTGGTGACCTTTACCATCATTCATGTGGGGCCGGACCGGTTTGTGGAAGAAACGCCGTATGCCGTTGGCATCGTGGAATTGGACAACGGGGTTCGGGTTACCGGACAGATCGTGGATTGTGCGCTTGAGGATATTCGGATCGGCAGCCGGGCGCGGTTTGTCTTTCGCAAAATTCAGGAAGAGGGTGAATCCGGATTGATCTGTTATGGATACAAATTCCGGCTGATGGCGACCTGATCTGCTGATACGTGCAGAATCAGGGCAGATCTGATCAGCGGGGGGTTAAGTTACTGTCTGTTTTGATGTACAATTCAGCTGTTTGAACGGGCATGGCACCAGATACGATCACCACAACCGCTCAAGGCGGCGTGGATGGCGGCTGGATCAGCCGTGAACCTGAATCATGTGCGCGCAGCAGGGAGACTTGATGACCAACAGTCCATCCGAAACCAGACATGACAATGACCACTATGATGTTGCCATTATCGGGACCGGTCCCGCCGGTCAGCGGGCGGCACTGGAGTGTGCCCGGGCGGGTCGGCGCACGCTGGTGGTTGACCGCCGTTACCGTAAAGTGGGTGGTGTGTCCCTCCATGTGGGCACTATCCCCAGCAAGACGCTGCGGGAGGCGGTGCTGTACCTGACCGGTTTCCGGCAGAAGCATATTTACGGTGATGAATATGCTGTTCAAGATCAGATTACGTTGCCGGACCTGATGGACCGGGTGGATGCGATTCTGGGGGAAGAACTGGAAGTACTGGAGCACCAGTTCAAGGCTGCTGGAATTGAGGTGCAGTATGGGGAAGCATCTTTCCGGGATCCGCATACACTGCAGATATACAACCGGGCGGAAGATACACACAAAACCATTACGGCGGAACGGTTTGTCCTGGCCACCGGAACGGTGCCCCGTCACCCGGATGATGTTGAATTCGACTATGAGATCCTGTTTGACGGCAACTTCATGTTTTCGCAGAAAAGCAGAATGAGTCAACTGCCCGAATCCCTGATCGTGATTGGTGGCGGTATTATCGGCAGTGAATATGCAGCGATGTTTGCCGCACTGGGTTGCGCGGTGACGCTGGTTGACCATCATCATCACATCATGGGCTACCTGGATGAGGACATCAACCGCTTCCTGCTGGATGAAATGGAACGAATGGGTGTCCGTTTGCTTCTGGGTCGGACCTACAAACGGATCTGTCGCACGCCGGACGGAAAGGGTCTCTTGGAAACAACCGGTGGAGAAACCCTGACCGGGGATGCCATTCTGTTTTCCATGGGACGGGTACCCTGTGTGGATCCGTTGAACCTGGATGCGGCCGGTGTCCGGGTGGGTGACCGGAAAATTATTCAGGTCAATGACCAGTTCCAGACAAGTGCCCCGCATATTTTTGCGGCGGGTGACGTGATCGGTTTTCCGGCACTGGCGTCCACCAGTTCCGAGCAGGGTCGTGTGGCGGCCCGGTTTGCCATGGGATACCAGGTCCGGGATCATCGTCCCGACCTGTTTCCGCTAGCTATCTATACCATCCCCGAGGTTTCCATGATCGGGAAGACGGAAGCGGAACTGAAACGGGAAGGCATCCCATACGAGACCGGGGTTGCCCGTTTTGACACAGTGGCCAAGGCCATTATCAAAGGTGGCGCAACCGGCATGCTGAAGCTGCTGTTTGACCCGGTGGACTGGCATCTGCTGGGTGTGCATCTGGTCGGTGACCAGGCGGCAGAACTGGTGCATATCGGCCAATCGGTCATGACACTGGGTGGTCGGATCGATTTTTTTGTCCACAACGTGTTCAACTATCCGACCTGGGCCGAGGCCTATCGACTGGCAGCGCTGGACGGCATCAGCAAGCTCTCGGTGGATAGCCGGATTCGGGATCATACCCCCGGAAAATAAACAGCTTTCACATTGCCCGTATCCTTCTTTCCGGAGTGGATCTGATCGACGGGTCTATTCCCGATCTTGCATGAAATCTTTCAATTTGGGAAAATAGCGACAACTTATGCGTTTTCATTGTGAGCGAAGGAGGCATACATGGCCGTACTGAAGAGCCGTGTCCAGACAGGTTCTGAATCTTTCCGCGAGAATGACCGGGCCAACCGGGCCCTGTCCGCTGATCTTTCGTCCAGGCTGGAACGGGCACGGGACGGCGGTCCTCCCCGGGCCCATGAGCGGATCCGGGAACTGGGGAAAATGGATGTACGGGACCGGATTTCGTTGTTGCTGGATGAGGATAGTCCGTTCCTGGAATTGAGCACGCTGGCGGGCCATGAACTCTATGAAGATGAAGTCCCGGCTGCAGGCCTGGTGACCGGGGTGGGCCGCGTGTCCGGCCGTGAAGTGATGATTGTGGCCAATGATCCAAGCGTGAAGGGCGGCTGTTATTATCCCATTACGGTCAAGAAGCATCTCCGCGCCCAGGAAATCGCGGAACAGAACCGGTTGCCTTGTGTATATCTGGTGGATTCCGGTGGGGCATTTCTGCCCATGCAGGACCAGGTGTTTCCGGACCGGGACCATTTCGGCCGGATTTTCTATAACCAGGCCCGGATGTCCGCAGCCGGTATCGCACAGATCAGTGCAGTCCTGGGCTATTGCACGGCCGGTGGTGCCTATATCCCCGCCATGAGCGACCAGAGTATTATCGTCAAGGGAACGGGAACCATCTTCCTGGGCGGACCGCCCCTGGTGAAAGCGGCCACCGGAGAGGATGTGAATGCGGAAGAGCTGGGCGGGGCGGATGTCCATTGCCGGATCAGCGGTGTTTCCGACCATTATGCCGAAAATGACCGGGATGCCATCCGGCAGACCCGGGAGGTGATCCGGTATCTGGGCAAAGGGGAACGACAACAGCTGAAAATGGAACCCATCGAAGAACCGCTTTACCCGGCTGAAGAATTGTATGGCATTGTGCCGGCAGATCGACGCCAGGCCATGGATGCGTACGAAGTGATTGCCCGGCTGGTTGACGGCAGCCGTTTTTTTGAATTCAAGAAGCGGTATGCACCCACTGTTGTAACCGGATTTGCCCACCTGTTCGGCATGCCGGTGGGGATCATTGCCAACAACGGGGTGCTGTTCTCCGAGAGTGCATTCAAAGCGACCCATTTCATCGAGTTGTGTACCACCCAGCAGGTGCCACTGCTGTTCCTCCAGAATATCACCGGGTTCATTGTGGGGAAGCAATATGAGCATCAGGGCATTGCCAAGGATGGTGCCAAGATGGTGATGGCGGTCAGCAATGCAAAGGTACCCAAGATCACGCTGCTGATGGGCGGTTCTTTCGGAGCAGGCAACTACGGCATGTGCGGTCGTGCCTATGATCCCCGCTTCATGTTCAGCTGGCCCAACAGCCGGATTTCGGTGATGGGCGGCGAACAGGCGGCTTCGGTTCTGTTGACGGTGAAGAAGGACCAGGCCGCCCGTGCCGGAAAGGTGCTGACACCCGACGAGGAGCGGGCCATCGTGGATCCAATCCTGGACCGGTATGACCGGGAAGGTAGCCCTTACTATGCATCTGCGAGGTTGTGGGATGATGGTGTAATTGATCCGTCCCGGACCCGGGAGATGCTGGGCCTGGCCTTGTCGGCCACGCTCAATGCGCCCTTTGATGAAACCAAGTTTGGTGTGTTCCGGATGTAGACGGAACTGGTGGAAACTGTTGAGTTTGCCGTAACCCATTCAGATAACTATTTGTGCGGAAAGGAACTTTCATGAAAACCATACGAATCGCAAATGCCGGCGGCTACTGGGGAGATGATCCGGAGGCGTTACAGAGACAGGTGAAGGGTGGTGAACTGGACTTCATTACCATGGACTACCTGGCAGAAATCACCATGTCCATTCTGAACAAGCAACGGCAACGGGATCCGGAATTCGGTTCCGCCCGCGATTTTCTGCATCACCTGGAACCGGTGATTACCGATGTGATGGAGCGGAAAATCCGGATTATCACCAATGCGGGCGGGGTGAACCCGGACATCTGTGCCCGGAATATTTCAGAAATGGCCGCAAGGTACGGACTGAAACCCAGGATTGCCATTGTGGATGGTGACAACATCCTGGAGCAGCTGGACCAGTTGACAGCTGAGGGCGTGGATTTCAGTAACATGGAAACCGGTGAATCCTTTGAAATGATTCGGGACCGGGTCACGGCGGCCAACCTGTATTTCGGTGCATTGCCGGTGATCAAGGCGCTGGAGGCGGGAGCGGACATTGTCGTTACCGGCCGGGTAACGGATACAGGTATTACCCTTGCGCCAATTATTGCTTCATTCGGCTGGTCACTGGATGATTATGACAAACTGGCTTCGGGTATTGTTGCCGGTCACATCCTGGAGTGTGGTGCCCAGAGTACGGGCGGCAATTTCACCGATTGGGAGAAGGTCCCGGCATTCCACCGGATGGGATATCCGATTGCGGAGATAGCTGAAGACGGTTCATTCGTGATCACAAAGCATGATTCGCTGGACGGGCTGGTTTCCGTGGACACGGTACGGGAGCAGCTGCTCTATGAAATGGGCGATCCGCTTCATTACATCACACCGGATGTGATCGCGGATTTCACGTCTATCCAGCTGGAAGATGCCGGAACCGACCGGGTCCGTGTGACTGGTGTCACAGGCCGTGCCCCGACCGATTTATTGAAAGTCAGTATGGCATATTCGGATGGATACAAATCGTATGGCACCATCCTGGTTTCCGGACCGGATGCCAGGCGGAAAGCCGAAAAATTCTCCGAAATATTCTGGAGTCGTGTTGACACGGTCTATGAAGACCAGTTAACGGAATATGTGGGCGCCAATGCCTGCCATCGCCACCTGGCCCCGGCGCAGGAACCCGGTGAAATCCTGTTGCGGTTTGCTGTTCGGGACCATGACCGGGAAAAACTGACCCCATTCCGGCGGAACCTGGCGGCATTGATTCTCAGCGGACCGCCTTCGGTGGCCGTGACGGGCGGCACACCGCCGGTCCGGGACGTGGTGTCCTACTGGCCGGCACTGGTCCCCCAGTCAATTGCCGACTGGCGCATGCGGCTGTACCAGGGATGTGAACTGCTCCATGGTGAGCATGGGGGATGGCCGGAGACCGCCGGTGATATGGGATCAGACCGCAGGGTTGCGGATCCCGATCCGGTTGACCTTGGCGGGAAAACAGTCCGCTCACCGTTGATGGCCATTGCGCTGGCCCGGAGTGGGGACAAGGGGGATACGTGTAACGTGGGAATCCTGGCCCGGTCCAGGCAAGCCTGGGAGTGGATCGGAGCCACCCTGACCCCCGAACGGGTGAAGGATATTTATGGTGACCTGGTGCTGGGTCCGGTGGAGCGGCATGCTGTTCCCAACCTGCTGGCATTCAATTATCTCCTCCACCAGGCGCTGGGCGGCGGCGGGACCCGGAGTCTCCGGGTGGACGCCCAGGGTAAGACCATGGCCCATGCACTTTTATCCCGGGAATTTGATATCCCGGAGCAGGTGATGCTGTCCGTGGAGGACCCGGATGTTTGACACACTGGACGTTTGCCGGGACGGGGCTGTTGTCCGGATTGCCCTGAATCGGCCTGCATGCCGCAATGCACTCAATGATCAGATGATGGACGAGTTGATTTCAGCTATCGAGCAGGCGGACCGGGCCCGGGTGATTGTGCTTACGGGTAACGGTACTGTTTTCTGTGCCGGTGCGGATCTGAACTGGATGGCTGCCATGAAGGATGCGGGTTATGCAGAGAACCGGGCAGACGCTGCCCGACTGGCGCGGCTGTTCCGGACATTGCGGACCGCCCGCCCGGTTACTCTGGCCGTGGTCAACGGACCGGCTATCGGTGGGGCTGTCGGCCTGGTCAGTGCGTGTGATATTGCCATTTCACTGTCGTCGGCGGTTTTCTCCTTCGGGGAAGTCCGGCTGGGCATTGTGCCGGCGGTGATCGGGCCCTATATCGTCGAGAAAACCGGGATCAGCCATGCCCGGTATTTCATGTTGACCGGGGAGCGGTTTGACGGTATCCGGGCGCAGGCCATCGGGCTGGTCCATCGGACGGCCGAACACGATACGGCCCTGCAGGGATTGTCCAATGAAATTGTCGGTGAACTGTTGGCGGGTGGTGCTACGGCACAACGCCAGATCAAGGAACTGGCCGACCGGATTTCGCCACCACCGGTAGCGGACATCGAGGAATTTACGGTGGACCTGATCGCCCGCGCACGGGTTTCCGAAGAGGGGCAGGAAGGGATCCGGGCATTCCTGGAGAAGCGAAAGCCCCGCTGGCTGGAGATGACCGATGAAACCATTTGAACGGGTGTTGATTGCCAATCGTGGTGAAATTGCCAGGCGCATCGCGGTCACGTTACAGGAGTTGGGGATTACACCGGTACTGCCGGTGCTGGAGAAGGAAATGGAGCAGGTAATTCCCCTGTTTTCCGGCTGCACGCTGGTGCCGTCCGGGGACGGGATTTACCTGGATGCGGATCGCCTGGTTGCATTGGCGAAGGAAACGGGGTGTCAGGCTGTTCATCCCGGCTATGGATTTCTGGCAGAGAATGCCGGTTTTGCAGCAGCGGTGGAAGCGCATGACCTGACCTTTATCGGACCATCCCCGGCGGCCATCGAACAGATGGGCGACAAGGAGCGGGCACGGGAGGCGGCTCGGGCAGCGGGCGTATCCCCGGTTCCCGGCTTTTCTGTTGACAACCTGGATGAAGACAGCATCTGCGAACAGGCAGCGGAAATCGGGTTTCCGGTACTGGTGAAAGCCGCGATGGGCGGCGGCGGAAAGGGGATGCGGAAAGTGGATGACATGACCCAGCTCGCCGATGCCCTGCGGGTGTCCCGGGAGGAGGCCGGTGCATATTTTGGTGATGCCCGGGTGTTTATCGAAAAATATATTGAGAATCCCCGGCACGTGGAGATCCAGGTGTTTGCGTTTGCGGGTGGCCCGGTGGTTCACCTGGGAGAGCGGGAATGTACCGTTCAGCGCCGTCACCAGAAGATTATCGAGGAAAGTCCATCCGTGGTAGTGGATGATCAACTGCGCTCTGCCATGGGAGCAGCCGCCGTTCGAATTGCGCAAAGTGTGGGTTATCGTGGTGCCGGAACAGTGGAATTCATTTTGGCTCCGGACCGGTCGTATTATTTTCTTGAAATGAATACCCGTATTCAGGTGGAACATCCGGTTACTGAAGAGGTGTATGGGGTGGATCTGGTCAGTTGGCAGGTGAACGATGCCATGGGCAATCCGGTCCCGGAACTGGACACAACCGGGACCCCGCGTGGCTGGTCGCTGGAATGCAGAATCTATGCGGAAGACCCGGCCCGGGACTTCATGCCGTCACCGGGCAAGATCCTGCTCTACCGGGAACCGGAAGGACCCGGGGTCCGGGTGGAGAGTGCGGTTCGGTCCGGCAGTGTGATCTTTCCGGACTTTGATCCCATGATTGCAAAGCTGGTGGTACGGGCGGAGACACGGGCAGCCGCCATCGATCGGGCGGTTCGATGTCTCAACGAGTTTGTCATACTCGGCGTGGTGACCAACCGGGAATACCTGGTCCGGGTGCTGTTACATGAACAATTTCAAGAAGGCAGATTTGACACGGGCTTTGCCGTAACCTATCGGGATGATTTACTGGTTGCGCAGCCGGAACCGGGACCGGAATTACTGGCACTGGCAGCCTGGTATCGGAAGTCTCACGGACCGTGCAATGATGGTGAAACAACGGATGCCGGGCAACCGGTATTCCCGCCGGTAGACGGATTTTTCCCATGAGGACAGGTGGTGCATGATGCAGGGATTGAAATGGCATGACCGGACAAGCTGGGTCGGTCGGCTGCGATTCAAGGATGGCATGCTTGAGGCGGAAGTGGACGGACAGCCGGTTTCCGTTTCCCTGGTCAGGGATGTGGGCGGTCGGGTAATTGCCAACGGCAGTACCGCCATGGCTGTGGACATCGTGGCGGATGCCGGTGTGATCTGGCTGCAGACGGCGGGCAGGACGTACAGACTGGAGCGGATCCATGAACATGGAGACGCGGAAAACGCTGAGGGGACAGAAGGTGTTGTCCGGGCGCCCATGCCCGGGAATATTATTGACGTTCTTGTGGAAGTCGGGGCGTCCGTTTCCGAAAATGAGGTGCTGATCCGGATGGAGTCCATGAAATTGCAGGTGGATATTCGAAGTCCCCGGTCCGGCGTCGTTACACAGCTGGAAGCTGTTTCGGGTAACCTGGTCAATGGCGATGACATGCTGGCCGTTATCGGGGATGCCGACTGAGCTGAAGGAGCATTTTCTTCACCCCTTTCATACCATAATTGACACCAGAATTTGTGATATACTGCACGGGATTTTGTACCCATCAGGAGGAATACATGTCTGCGTGGAAAAAGATAATTCTTGCTGTGCTGGTTTGTATGGTTGCGGTAGCATCCCAGGCGATGACGGAAGACAAGAAAGCAAAAAAGTACTTCATGAAAGCGCTGGAAATCATGCAAGCGGGTGATCTGGAAAAAGCAGCGGAACAGTTTACAAAGGCGTTGGAAAGAGACCCCGGATTTTATGAAGCATACCTGGAATATGGCAGGATGCTGGCCCGGGACGGTCGTTATGATGAGTCCAACACACAGTTGAAAAAGGCGATGGATCTGGCACCGGAAGATGATCTGACGGCTTTGGGCTTGTTGTGTGCGGTGGCCCGCGAACAGAAGGATCTGGATAATCAGGCGGCATACATGCTCCAGAGGCTGGAATTGCTTGGCGATAAGGCAACGCCGACCGATATCGGACTCGTGGATGCATTGGGTATCGAATTTGCCCAGGCTGGTCAAATTGAGAAGGCTGAATCCACGTATCGGAAACTGATTGAGTTGAAACCGGACTATACTTACGGGTATCTGAACCTGGGAAAGATATTCCTGTTCATGGTGAAGGATCAGGAAAAGGCCACGTTGTTGTTTGAACAGGCTGTTGAGCAGGGTATTGACAATGAGGAAGTGGATTATATTCTTGGTATGCTCTATCACGATGCCAATAAGTATGATGCCGCGTTACCGTTGCTGCAGAAATCCATGAACAAGACGGATTATCGCAAAGATGCCTTGCCCATGGTAATCAACTGCCAGATTAAACTGGAAGATCTGCAAGGGGCGAAAGCGTCCTGTGAGGCGTTCCTGAACGAATTCCCGGCTGCGGAAAGTCGGCAGGCCGTTGAAGATCGTCTGAAAAAAATCAACAACAATATCAAGGTACTGGCGAGCCAGGAATCCAAGGGGAACTGAGTCTCGGATGGCCGTGCACAAGATGGATGCCGAATTGCGCAAATGCGAGTTTTATCATGTAGATTTGCAGTTGACATCAACTGAAAAAACCTCAATAATAACGGTATTGAACTGCACTGTTTTTGTTACCGGCACGTTTGTCTCCAAAAGTGCTTGATTTGGCGGAATGCTTAAGTTTCTATGTTTTTGGTGGAAAGGAGGTGGCAACCGACCCAATTCACTATCCCTAGAAAAGAAAGCGTGTATCGCAGAAGAATGAGGTTCATTCGAATGAAGGAGGTTTGCAAATGAAGAAAGTGTTGTTTATTGGGGTATGCATGCTGTTTACGTTGAGCATGTTTGCCCAGACAACCAGTGGTGAGATTAACGGTACGGTCACAGACAGTACCAATGTT
>CAZDKZ010000023.1:0-30888 GCA_964506215.1 uncultured Holophagae bacterium | reverse complement strand
GTCAACTGGGTTTCCAGCATGCGCCGGTCCGTGAACTCCAGCAGGCACAGATGATTATCCACTACCCCGGCCAACATGGGCCCCAACGGGGTTGCCAGCCGGGAAATGGTCACCAGGTTCGCAGCTTTGCTGTTGCCGGGCGCGGAACCCGTCAGCTTCTGAAAGGATTCGGTAAACCCGCTCAACGAGTCATAGCCTGAATCAAACGCGGCCCGCACCACTTTTTCCCCCTGGCGAATGGTGCCGAACGCACGGGAGATCCGGATGGCTCGTTGATAAGCATGAAATGTCAGGCCATGGTACTTTTTGAACCACCTTCTGACCCGGGCCGGCTGCAGCCCGCGCCGTTCCAGTTCACGGTCATCGATTCTACCGTCGGGATTCCGGTGAATCTCATCAACCAGGTCTCTCAACCAATCCGGGATCGCGCCCGCCGGTTCCAGCGGTCTGCACAGCATGCAGGGTCGGAAACCCGCCATCAGGGCGTCCCGTGCGCTGGGGAAAAACCGCACATTTTCCCGCCGGGGTTTCCGCGCGTGACAGGATGGTCTGCAGAAAACGCCGGTTGTCCGTACACCGACATAAAAAATGCCTTCAAACGAGGAATCGGACTCCATCAACGCCTGGTACATCCGATCTTCATCGGGCAATTGCCTGGATTTGGTCATGGTGTCTCCCGGTTCATTGGTCTACACGCATTCTACGGAACCTTCAAACACCCGCAACCGGAAACTGAACAGGCAAACTGGAAACGGGTCAGCGATATTCGGCCAGCACATCTTCCAGGATGGCTGCAGCGCCTGCCAGCAGCCCCGGACACTTCCGGTTGAACAGATCCGACTGACGCGCGGCATCATATCCTTCCGGTGTATAAATCTCCATATTCAGCAGTTCTGCGCATGAGCGCTTCCCGAACTGTTCTTCAAAACGCATCGTAAATGTTTCCACGGCTTCCTGAATCGTCTGTCGTCCCAATTCATCAGATGCCGTTCCCTCGCACAGGGCAAGCCCCAGGACCATTACCGCCCCCGTAACCGCGCCGCAAACCTGTCCCTCCCAGCTCATGCCGCCAGCCAATCCGCAGGCGATTTTCCCTGCCAGTTCCCCGCTTAAACCATACCTTGGCCCGAATACCTTCAATATGGATTGGGAACACATGAGCCCGTCAGCATATGCCTGTTTCACCTGGTCCGATGTGGACATCTTCATCCCCCCCTTAATTTGATCATCATTCTAACAGAGACCGCCATCCACCCCACCCCACTTCTGACCAATCGGTTCCTGTCCGGGTAAAACCGGTGCGCCCCGTGCCTTTCCGTTCAAAAAAAATCTCTTCTTACCAACAGAAGATATCCAAGCCTAGTTCAAACGCATGAATAGAGATGTTTCATTTCGGGCCCTGTTCAGAATGACCGAACCCCAACTGTGGAAAGAAGATTGCCTTGGGTTGAGCTTTTTTTTGTGTTACATTCGAGCCGGGTAAGACCCGTTCATAAACGCAAAATGCGATGACCAAGGAGGTGTCGATTGAAAACGCTGCTGTCCGGCAACGAAGCAATCGCCCGTGGTGCGTATGAGTATGGTTGCGTATTCGCAGCCGCATATCCCGGTACACCCAGTACCGAAATCCTGGAAAACGTCGCTCGCTACGACGAAATCATCAGTCAATGGTCCCCCAACGAGAAGGTCGCCATGGAAGTGGCCATCGGGGCATCCATGGCCGGTGCCCGCTCCCTGTGCGCCATGAAGCACGTGGGCGTCAACGTGGCGGCAGACCCCCTGATGACGTTCGCCTTCATCGGCGTCAAAGGCGGATTCATCCTGGTTTCGGCCGATGATCCGGGTATGCATTCCTCCCAGAATGAACAGGACAACCGGAACCTGGCCAAGTTTGCCAAGATCCCCGTCCTGGACCCGTCAGACTCCCAGGAAGCCAAGGACTTTGTCAAGTACGGCTTTGAAATCTCCGAACAGTTTGACGCGCCCATTATTCTCCGTACCACCACACGCACATCCCATGGGAAAGGCATCGTGGAAACCGGAGATCCCATGGACCGGGCCGCGACCGGTTTTGAGAAGAACTTTGCCAAAAACGTCGCCCTGCCCATGAATGCAAGAAAAATGAGGGTCAAAGCCGAAGAACGGCTGCGGAAACTGGAACAGTTTGCCGAGGAAACTGAACTGAATTTCGTGGAGCCCGGTGAAGGCAAGGTCGGGTTTATCACCAGCGGTATCGGACATGTTCACCTGCGTGAAGTGTTGCCCGAAGCCCCGGTGTTGAAGATCGGCATGCCCTACCCGCTGCCCATGTACAAGATCCGTGATTTTGTGAAACAGTATGACCGTGTGGTGGTGGTGGAAGAACTGGATCCGTTCATTGAGGAGCAGATCCTGGCCGCCGGCATCCAGGTGGAAGGCAAGAACATCATTCCGGGTATCGGCGAACTGAATCCCCGGATCGTCCGGCATGCATTGGAAGACGCGGGCATTATTCCCATGGGTGAACGGCGGGAAATCAAACCCGCTGATGCTGTATCCCGGCCCCCGGTATTCTGCCCCGGCTGTCCCCACCTGGGCATTTTCTATGCGTTGAAAAAGGCCAAGCCGCAGGTGGTAACCGGCGATATCGGCTGCTATACCCTGGCGGCCATTCCGCCGTTTGACACCATGGACACCTGTGTCTGCATGGGCGCATCCATCGGTACCGCGCTGGGAATCGAAAAGGCACAGGGTTCCGGGATCGGCATTGCCGCCGTAATCGGCGATTCCACCTTTGCCCATTCCGGACTCACCGGATTACTGGATGCTGTGATGAACGGCAGTTCCATCACCGTGATCGTTTCGGACAACAGCATTACCGCCATGACCGGTGGCCAGCCTGACCCGCGTACCGGCATGAACATCAAGAAACAGCCGGCCCCCACCGTCGACTATGAAATCGTCGCACGGGCCATGGGTGTCGAACATGTGTACGCGCTGGACCCCACCAACATGGAAGAAACCATGGCGGTGGTGAAGCGGGAACTGGAAGCCGACCATCTTTCCGTCATTATCAGCCAGTCACCCTGCGTACTCTACCCGAAGAAAATCAAGCGGGAACAGTTCTTCACACACCTGGACAATTGCGTGGGCTGCACCATGTGTTCCAAGATCAACTGCCAGGCCATTTCCCGTACCGATCAGAAAACTGACAAGGGACGGTTCAAATGGCAGATCAACACCGACCTGTGCACCGGTTGTGGACTCTGCATCCAGATGTGTAAGTTTGATGCAATCCGGCCCATGTCCCGGAAGGGGGAATAACCATGGAAACATTGAACATCGTACTGGTCGGCGTCGGTGGACAGGGAATTCTGCTGGCCGCCGAAGTCATGAGCGAAGTGTTCCGCCGGGAAGGACTGGATGTAAAAAAGAGTGAAATCCACGGCATGGCCCAGCGGGGCGGCGTGGTTTCCTCCCATGTCCGGGTGGGCAAAAAGGTATACTCACCCATCATTGAAGATGGGGACGCCGACATCATGCTGTCCTTCGAGATCATGGAAGCACTCCGCTGGGAATACTTCCTGAAACCTGGCGGCGTACTGGTTTCATCCAACATGCAGATGGTACCGCCCATCTGCAACTCCGGTGAGGTGGTTTATCCCGCCGACGTGGAAAACCAGCTGGCCGACCAGCGTCCCGACTCCCGGGTGCTGGATATCGTTGCCGCTCTGAAACAGGTGGGAAATCCCAAGGTCACCAACGTGATCATGCTCGGGGTGCTGTCCACCATGATGGAAATTCCCGAACAGACCTGGCTGGACGTGATCCGCGAAGCGGTTCCACCCAAGGTGGTGGACGTCAACATCGACGCTTTTGCCACCGGCCGGAAGTTAATGGACTGATCTGAAGGGGGGGGCCATTCCCCCCTTTTTCCTTTTCAACCCCAGGAGTCTACATGCAGACACGGGCAGCTGTTGAATATTTCCTGACCCACTTTCTGGGCAGCCAGAACGAAGAACAGCTGGTAGAACCGCTGGTACAGATTTCCCATGTAAAGGAACTTACCAGGAAAGAAATCCTCTTTTTCGAGGACGATCCCGGCGAAACGGTCTTTTTCCTGGTCAGCGGAACTATCAAGCTCACCCGCACCAGCTCGGAAGGCAAGGAAGCGATTATTCATTTTGTCCAGGCCGGCGAACTGTTCGCGGAGATCCTTTTCTTCATGCAGAACCGCTACCCGGTAACCGCCACTGCGCTGGACAAAAGCGTAGTACTGGGGTTCAGCACACACGGTCTCCAGCAGATGATCAGTGACCATCCGCCCTTTACCATGCGGTTGTTCGGTCTGTTGTCCCGGCGGCTCAAGTATTTTGTCCACATGGTGGAACAGCTGGTCAACGCGGACGTCCGGGAACGGTTCCTGTCCTACCTGAAACAGACTGCCGAAACAACAGGCAACCCGTTCACCCTGACTGTACCCAAAGGGGAACTGGCTACGTTGCTGGGCACCACGCCGGAGACATTCTCCCGCCTGCTGAAAACACTCTCCGATGAAGGGGTGCTCCAGGCAGATGGCAAGACCATCACCCTGCTGAACCGCGACTAGCAGAAAGTCTGCAGCTTGAGACAACAAAACGGGGGGCCAGGCCCCCCGTCTTCCATTGGTTGGTATGTGATTGTTTTAGAGCGCCTTTGCCAGTTCTTCCTTCAATGCCGGAACAATCTTGAAGAGGTCACCGACCACACCCAGCGAGGCCAGGTTGAAAATCGGGGCATCTTCGTCCTTGTTAATCGCAATGATGAACTTGGATGAGCCCATCCCCGCCAGGTGCTGAATGGCACCGGAAATACCGCATGCAATGTACACCTTGGGGGAAACAACTTTACCGGTCTGTCCCACCTGGTGAGAATGGTCAATCCACCCCGCATCTACTGCAGCACGGGATGCACCCAGCGCAGCGCCCAACTGGTCCGCCAGTTCCTGCAGCATGGGAAAGTTTTCCGGGCCTTTCAGTCCACGACCACCGGAAATAATGATCTCCGCTTCCGTCAACTGGACCTTGCCGCCTTCCTGCACCTTGGTTTCTGTTACCGAAGCACCGGCTGTGACACCGGAAACGTCTACGGCACTCACCGGGGCATCGGTGGGGTTTTCTTCCATCGGGAAAACATTGCTGCGCAGGGTCGCAATTTTCACGTCACTTTCATACACCACAGTGGCAACGGCCTTCCCTGAATACATGGGTTTGGTTGCCACCAGTGAGCCCCCGTCCAGTTCCAGCCCGGTAATATCTGTGACCAGTCCCGCTTCCAATGCGGCAGCCACCCGGGGTGCCACGTCCACGCCCATGGCAGTTGCGGGGAACAGGATCACGGTCGCCCCCAGCTCCGTTGCAACCGAAGCGGCAATGGTCGCATAGGCATCCGCGGAATACGCCGCCACATCCGGTGCCGTACGAATCTGGCTCGGACCATACTTGGCCGCTTCCGCTGCCGCATCACCGGATCCGGCTCCGATAAGGAGCGCCACCGATTCCATACCCATTTTCGCAGCCAGGCGGCGTCCTTCACTGATGGATTCACGGGACGCCTTCTTCAAATCACCATTTCGCTGTTCAGCAAATACAAGTATCATGGCGTCCTCCTACAGTACCTTCGCGTCGTTTTTCAGGAATGCCACGATTTCACGGGCGGCATCCCCGGCTTCCATTTCGATCTTCTTGCCGGCTTCCCGGGCAGGCGGCAGTGTCAAAGCTGTAATCTTTGTTTTCGCGCCACCACTGCCAACAGATCCGGCATCCAGACCCAGGTCAGCCGGTGTCAGTTTTTCGATGGGCTTTTTCTTGGCCTGCATGATACCCCGGATGTTGGGATAGCGGGGTTCATTGAGTCCCTTCTGGGCCGTAATGACCACGGGAACTGCTGCCGATACAACTTCCCGTCCCCCTTCAATTTCCCGTTCACCGGTAACCGAAGTCCCGTCAATTGCAAAATCGACACACATGCCGATATGGGGCAGTCCCGCCAACTGTGCTGCCATCTGGCCCACAGCCGTGTTGTCACCACCCACACCCTGTTTTCCGAAGAACACCAGATCCGGGCTTTCCTTGCGAATCACCGCAGCCAGTGCATTGGCTGTTGCGAAAGGATCCGTTCCCTGGAACGCTTCATCTTCCAGGTGAATGGCCTTGTCACAGCCCATGGCCAACGCCGTCCGCAATGCCTGCTCTGCCCGTTTGGGCCCCAGGGTCACTGCAGTGACTTCACCGCCGGCTGATTCCTTGGTTTTTACCGCCTCTTCGATGGCAAACTCGTCATACGGACTTACGATGAACGTTACACCGTCTTCCACGATAGACGCACCATCTCCGGCGATCTGTATCTTGGTCTCCGTATCCGGAACCTGTTTCAGAAACACCAGAATATTCATCAATTGCCTCCAGACAGTTGGTTGATATGCAGATTCTATGTGAGTACAGCCGTGAAGTCAAGGGAAAGGTGAATGAGCATTCATTCACAAATAAGATCGGCGGTCTGCAGGGCCATTCTTGTCTCGGCCACATCATGAACACGGACAATGTCCGCCCCCTGACGCACGGCCAGTACTGCGCTGATCACACTGGGAATCAAACGTTCTTCCACATCCAGGTTCATCAACCGGCCAAACATACTTTTCCGGGATGTGCCGATCATCAGCCGATAGCCCGTTCTTTTTAATTCTGATATTTTCCGGAGCAATGACAGGTTATGTGCATCGCTCTTACCGAAACCGATCCCGGGATCAATCACGATCCTGGTTTGGGCAAACCCCTTCTCTGCCAGCAAGTCCGCCCGATCTTCCAGGTATTCACCAACTTCCTTCACCACATCCGCATACAGGGGCCGGTCCTGCATATTCCGGGGCGTTCCCTGCATATGCATACCGGTATACAGGCATGGATAGTCGGCCACAACATCAAACATCTCCGGGTCTCCGTCGCCGAAGGTTACATCATTGATCATCTCGACCCCGGCATCCAACGCAGCCCGGGCCACCTGGCTCTTTGTGGTATCAATTGAAATCGGGATGCGGGATTGCTGTCGAATGGCATGCATCACCGGGAGGACACGTTTGAGTTCATCCTTCAGATCCACCGCCGAAGCGCCCGGTCTGGTTGACTCCCCACCGATATCAATCAGGTCCGCACCGTCCGCCTCCATTTTCAAGGCGTGCGCCACGGCTTTTTCTGCGTCGATAAATCGACCACCATCTGAAAACGAATCAGGGGTGACGTTGAGAATACCCATGATCAACGGATGACCGGCTGCCATCCGTTCTATCAATGGGAGAATCCCGACATCACCCCTGTGAACGTCATGCCTGCTTTTTTTTGTCACGCCTCTTCAGTGGGCTCCGTTTCTTCTTCCTTCTGTGAATCAACCGGGTTATCCGTATTTTCCGGTGCATCCGCAACCTTTTCCACCACCGGTTTTTCTTCCATGGGCGGCAGCTCTTTACCGTTCACCAGCGCCATCACCTCATCCGAACTCAATACTTCCCGTTCATAGAGGGTTTCCGCCAGCTTTACGAAATTGTCCCGGTTACCGTCAAGTATCTTTTTTGCCTTTTCATATCCTTCATGGATCAGGCGCTTGATTTCATCGTCAATCCGGTTTGCTGTGGTGTCGGAATAGCTCTGGTGACGGATCAGGTCTTTCCCCAGGAAAATCTGGTCTTCCTCCACACCCATGTTAATGGGACCCAGAGTACTCATACCCCACTTGCATACCATGTTCCGTGCCATGTCTGTGGCCACCACGATGTCGTTTCCGGCACCGGTGGTAATGTGCCCCATGAACATTTCCTCGGCCGCCCGGCCCGCCATCAGGATGGCGATCCGGCTTTCCAGGTAGGTCTTGGTGTAGGTATACCGGTCATCTTCCGGTAATTGAACGGTTACACCCAGCGCCCGTCCCCGGGGTATCGTGGTTACCTTGTGGATGGGATCCGATTCCGGTAATGAAACCGCCACCATGGCATGACCCGCTTCATGATACGCCGTGTTTTTCTTCTCTTCTTCACTCATGGCAAGGGATTTCCGTTCCAGGCCCATGATAATCTTATCCTTGGCTTCTTCAAAATCTTCCATCTCCACCACGGCCTTGTCCTTGCGCGCTGCCAGCAATGCGGCTTCGTTCACCAGGTTGGACAGGTCCGCACCGGAAAAGCCCGGCGTACTGCGGGCGACCAATCGAAGCTCCACATCATCACTGACGGGCACCTTCCGGGAATGGATATTCAAAATCTGCTCACGACCGTTCACATCCGGCCGGTCCACAACGACCCGTCTGTCAAACCGACCCGGTCGCAGCAATGCAGGATCCAGCACATCCGGTCTGTTGGTGGCAGCAATCAGGATGACGCCTTCACCGGTTTCAAAGCCATCCATTTCCACCAGCAACTGGTTCAGGGTCTGTTCCCGCTCATCATGACCACCGCCCAGGCCGGCACCGCGATGACGTCCGACGGCGTCAATTTCATCCACGAATATGATGCAAGGAGCATTCTTCTTGCCCTGTTCAAACATGTCACGGACACGGGAAGCACCAACACCGACAAACATTTCAACAAACTCCGAACCGCTGATGGAGAAGAAAGGCACACCCGCCTCACCGGCAATGGCCTTGGCCAGCAGAGTTTTCCCGGTTCCCGGCGGTCCCATGAGCAGTACGCCCTTGGGAATCTTGCCGCCCAGTTTCTGAAACTTCTTGGGGCTCTTCAGAAAATCCACTATCTCGCGGAGTTCTTCAATAGCTTCATCCACACCGGCCACGTCTGAGAATGTCACCTTCCGCCGGTCATCAATCAGCCGGGCCTTGCTCTTGCCAAAGCTCAGGGCCTTGGCGCCGCCGCCCTGCATCTGGCGCATGAACATCACCCAGATCACGATCAGGATCAGCATGGGCGCCCAGCTGATCAGGATGGCCATCATGGGGCTCTGTTCATCCTCTACCGCGGTCAACTTCTGGAGACCCGGCCAGCGGAGAATTTCCCGCGGCAGGTCTTCGTAATTTTCCGGCATGATGGACGTGAACTTGGTATAGGTATCCTGGTACGGCGTGACAAAGGTGCCGTTGATCTTCTGTCCTTTCATCTCGATAGACGAAATGTTACCGGCCTGGCCCTCGGTCATGAAGGCACTGAACGGAATATCGGTTGTCGTTCCCGCCGGCTGGTTGAAAATATTGAATACCAACACGACGATGACGATCAGGAATAGCCAGAGGAATACATTCTTCATCATCTGGTTCAAAGTTGTTCCTCCTTCAGGAGCTTATACATCCGAACTTTTCTGTCCGGTAATCTGGGCCGATTGTAACCCAGCACGGGTATCCATGTAAACGAGAATCGGCCGATCCCGGTCCTGTGCAACCGGTTCACCCACTGGACCCTTCTCCGGTATCCAGAACACGAACCTGCCCTGCTTCAATACCGGCATCCATTCCCGTTCCAGCTTGCCGAAGCCATTCTCTTTCAGGAATCGACCCGCATCTGTTTCCGTTCTACCGATCCGGACCACGTCTCCGGGTACAATGGGCGCGCTTGTCCAGGGAAATGGAATCTCTACATGGGAAACCACTTTCTGCCCGATGTTTTCGGTGACGTGTTCAGACACAACCAACGTCCCGAACCATCCCGGATAGCTCCCGGGTCCCCGGATAGAGACGTTTTGGACCGCCAGCTGGTTCTGCATGAAATAGATCCAGCGGCCGCTACGGTATACCTGAAGTGTCCCTTTTCGAAACGGATCGACCTCCCCATAACCGGATTTCCGGCAGAACCGCAGCAGTTCGGCGATGATCGTAGCGGAAGCAAACCAGGTCGAGCCGGTGCACCGTTCCAGCAGATGAAACAGGATTTCGATGGCCAGGGCATCATTTGTATTGCACACCATTCGCTGTTCCAACCGGACTGCCCCATTCCAATGGTCGACCGAGCCGGCAAGATGGCGCCTGAGAAGTTCATCCAGGGCCGATCGGGTATGGCGAATCCGAACGGCCGTATCCATCCACCGCTTAACGGCATCATTTCCGAATGTGTCCCTCCAGGCCGGCACCAAGATGTTTCGAACCCGGTTCCGTTGAATGGTTTCATCCGCATTTGAACTGTCCGTCATATACCCAATCCCTGCTGCATCCAACGCCTGACGGATCTCCTCTCCAGCCAGCGTCAGGAGCGGTCGGATCATGCCATTTCCCGTATCAGACATCCCGCCCAGGCCGCGCAGACCGGTGCCCCGGCTGATATTCATGCAGATGGTTTCCAGGTTGTCCGTTCCATTATGTCCCAGTGCAATCCAGTCAGCGTTGTGGGCTGCTGCAACAGACTGCAGAAACCGGTGCCGGACCCTTCGGGCCGCCATTTCCATGGACTCACCGGCGGAACCGGCCAGTTGCCCGGGCTTCGTTGTTCCGCCATGGAATCGGAACCCCATTTGTCGGGACAGGGTACTCACAAATTCATATTCGTTCCGGGAGTCGTCACGGAGACCGTGATCCAGGCACGCGCAGATCACGGAAAGACGCTGCTGTTTCGTTACTTCACGCAAGACATGCAACAGGAAAACCGAATCAGCACCACCACTGACCCCGGCGACAACGGTCATGCCCTCCTTCACTTCATTACGGTCAACCAGTTGGCGTGCCGTCCCCGTGGACAGTTCTTCAAGCCGGGACATGCCAGACCTCGTCCCGTTTCAGCGTATGCATCTGAATGGTCTGCCAACTGTGCGGAAGAGACAGCTGTTTCGCTGCCGGTAACGCGTCGGCACCGGTAACCACCAGGAGAATCGTTGAACCGGAGCCCGCCAGGAGAATCCGCCAACCGGATTCGCGCAGCCGTTCCATCTGTGCTGACACACTGCAATTTATAATGGATACTGCCTGTTCAAATGTGTTGATTCCCAGCCCCAACTCGTCTGTTTCCGGATCCAAAACCCCATCCTCCACCAGTCCATGGTCATCCAGCATCCTGTACATCGCCGCGGTTGGAAATGGTGTATCCGGGATAATGGCCAGTATGCGAAGTGGTGCCATGTCCGGCATTGGCGTAATACATTCTCCCCTGCCTGTCCCCACCGCTGTACCGCCCACCAGGAAGAACGGAACGTCGGAACCCAGGTCGGCAGCCAGTTCCAGCAGACGATCACGGGAAAGCGGGTTTTCAAACATCCGGTTCAGTCCCATCAGCATGCTTGCTGCATTGGCACTGCCCCCGCCCAATCCGCCACCCACGGGAATCCGTTTCTGAATATCTACCTCGAAGGCCGGGCGCATCCCGGTTTCCGCGCACCACAATTGCGCCGCCTGCCAGGCAAGGTTGGATTCATTGGTGGGGATGTCATGCCGGTCACACTTGATCCGGATGCCGGGTTCACGGGATTGCGCCAGCGTTATCCGATCGCACACGGAAACACTCTGGTAAATGGTCTGCAACGCATGAAACCCGTCGTGTCTGACCGGTCCCACAGTGAGGACACGGTTGATCTTGCCATTACTGGGAATACTGATCCGTTTCATACATCCTGTAACCTTCTGGAATGGTGACAGCAGGGAGCCTGCCCGCCGGGTTGCGCTTCGGTTCGTCCAGTGGTGTCAGCAACAATCGGGATCCGTCATTGAGCAAACCCACCAATACGCCGTTGTCGTTGACAATAGCGGTTCCCCAACTGCAATTTCGGGAACGGCCCGTTTCCGTGGCCAGAAACTCTCGGAACAGGCGAACCAGGTCACCCAGATCCAGGTCAATTTTGAGGATTTCGTGAAAGTTCACCGGTGGTTCCGTGTCACGGAACACCTGGCGATTGCGATAATCGACCAGAAGGGCACCTTGCCCATCGTGTGAAATAACTGCCACAGGCTGGTTCATGGCAGTCATCAAACTCAATACAAAATTCTCTGATTCGTCCAGCTGGAGCATGGCCCGCAGCCCCCGGAAACTCTCTTCACCGACGACACCCTCTACCTTGAACAGAACGGCCGTTACACCACGCTGTACCGAGACGCTCGGGATGGGGTCCGGTTCGGGAACGCAGGATATCAGACAACCGGCCAGTAGCAGACTACCGATCCAGGAAACGAATACGCTTCTGCAGCTCGGCTTCATCCACACCCCCGTTTTCGATCGCTTCCAGCCAGAGTTCCCTGGCCTTATCAAAGTCACCCTTTTTGAAGTAAAGTTCTCCCAGGTGTTGACAGACTTCGCCATCCTCCGGTCGCTGCTCATAGGCAAAACGCAGATGTTCATACGCCTCGTCCAATGCCCCCTGCAACATCAGTCCGTACCCCAGGGTGTCCCGATATACCGGGCTTTCAGGCACATGACTGACCGCCTTTCGTCCCATCTCAAGTGCCCGTTTCATGTCCCGACCGTAGATCAACAGGCTATAGCTGAAATTATTGAGTAACAACGGGTTATCGGGATGCGATTCCAGTGCTTTTTCATAAATCCGAATCACATCGTTCTCGTTGCCTTCCCTGTCATAAATGAATGCCAGGGAAATGACCACGTCAATATCATCCTGCACCAACTGGTAGGCTTTTTCCAGCACAACACGTGCACGATCATAGTCTTCCAGTGAATACAGGGTCACGCCACGGAAATACAGCGCAGGATAGGACGGAACTTCCGTCAATTGTTTCCGCAGCCTGTCCAGGTTAAACCGGTTTTCCGGCAGTTCAGCCAACCGGTCCAGTAATGCATGGGCTTCGGTCAAATTCCCGTTGATGCACTCGGTAAATACAAGATCAAACATCAGGCCCGGAAGCGTCGGATGCTCCAGCACCGCCTGTCGCAGCAGTTCCAGTGCATCTGTATCCCTGCCGTCCGCCAGGAGAATTTTCAGGTAGTCCCGCAATACGTCAACCGTTACATCGGCGTTCCAGCTGTGTTTTCCCATCTCCAATGATCGTTTGAACAGTTCCGCCGCTTCCCGGTAGTTGTGTTGCCGCCCCAGGCAGTTTGCCATGGAATACAGGGCAAGCGGTGTGGGCACTTCCCTGTACCTGTCCGCATACATTTCTCCAACGGCTTCACATTCTTCTGCCGCCAGAGCGATAAACATCAACCGGTCCCAATCCGAAAAGGTATCCGGGTCCAGCTCAATCCGACGGCGCATCAACTCAAGTGCTTCCCGGTAAAAGCCCAGTTCAATGGAAAGGTTGGCCACACCTTCCAGGAGTTCCGGATTCTCAACCCGTGCATTGTTGAGCATCCGGACCAGTTTACGGACATGGTTGTACTGCTTCCGTTCCTTGTAGACAGGAATCATACGGGTAACCAGTTGCGGATGCTTGCGTACCTCGACCGGCAGCACCTCATACAACGCAACGGCTGTATCCGGTTGCGGTACAGCTATCGCCATCTCCACTGCACGGGCACCCGACTCAACATCCTCGGCCATGTCCCAGGCCGCTTTCAAATGAAACAGTGCTTTCTCCGCAATCTGGGTAGATGCCATGCCGGTACGGAACAGGTCGTGGTAGATGTTGCCGATATCCACGTGGTTCAGATAGTCATCCGGAAACAGACGGATGGACTCTTCCAGCAGCTCAATGGCCATTTCCATGTTGCCCTGGTAGTAATGGCACTCTGCCAGTTCCCGGTAGATAACGGCATCCTGGTGCAACGCCAGTGCCTGACGGAAATATGGGATGGCTTTCTCGCAATCTCCCCGTGTACTGTAAATACTGCCCACGAGGAAATCGGACAGGGACTGGTCGGCCGGGTCCTGGATCTGGCCATATACCATCGGAACACCCAGCAATAGCAAGCAGCAGAGAATCAGTTTCTTCATCAACGCCTCGTCTTACGCTCAGGATTACGATTCCATATCAGTGGGAAGAAGGGCTGTAAGCCGAATTCTGTCGAGAACTGTCATTCATCTGGGACCGCCGTCTCCGACGGCCTCGTGCGGCCTACCCGGAAGTATCGGGCGAGCAACCCTCAAACACTCCCCTATTTGGCCTTGCTCCATGCGGGGTTTACCGTGCCCTGTCCATTGCTGGCGCAGGCGGTGAGCTCTTACCTCACCGTTTCACCCTTACCGGACCGGAAAACCGGCCAGGCGGTCTGTTCTCTGTGGCACTTTCCATCGCCTCGCGACGCCCGGGTGTTACCCGGCGCATTGCTCTGTGGAGTTCGGACTTTCCTCGAGCCTAAAGGCCCGCGACAGTTCGCCCTTCTTCCCTGGCGGATTATAGCACAGCCAATCCGTGCCAACATATCCTCACGATTCGAGATAATCCAGGTTCTGCCGCCCACCGGTAACCGCCTGCAACAACTCGGAAGTGGTCTCATAGGGCTGCGCACACGACCAGTGAATCAGCACAATGCCTTTATCGGTATGCACTTGCACCAGGTTTCCCTTTCCGCTGTGGAACAGGGCCACCTCATGTGTCATGAACGGCTTGTGACAGATCCCGCATTTTCTGTCCGGTTTCATGTTGTTCCGTCCCGTTTCTCCCGGCATATCTCATCTGAATCATATCACGACCCTATAATATCACCAATATTTTGTAATAATTTTGTCATTTCTTCGTTTTCGTACTCATATTTTCTTAGTTATGGTTTGCATTTCTGGACAAAAGTCTCTATATTTGAACTGAACGAAAACGCATACGGGAGGAAAAATGCACATCAATGATTTTACGGTTCAATCGCAACAGCTCGTCATGGAGACCATTCAGCGCGCGACTGCGTCCCGTCATCCTGAAGTAACCGAGTTCCATCTGTTCCGACAACTACTGGATTCCGAAAACAGCCTCGCTGCAACGTTGATCCGCCAGGCAAGCCTGGATCTTCGGAATATTGAACAAGCTCTGGACAAAAAACTGAATGCCCTTCCCCGTGTTGACGGAGCACAACCTGTCCCGTCCCCGGCATTTCTGTCTGCCTTGTCGCGCGCCCGACAGTTTATGAATGAACTGGGGGACCGTTATGTTGCGATGGAGCATCTGGTTCTGGCCATGTTCCATCCCGATGCCACCATTCGCGCCATACTACCGGAATCGACGCCCGATATCGCGTCCTTCCGTTCCGCCATCGAAACCCTGCGCGCCGGACGCTCTGTTCAGGACCAGCACGGGGACACGGAGTTCCAGGCAATCGAGCGATTCTGCGTGGATTACACCCGTCTTGCGGAAACCGGTAAACTTGATCCGGTGATTGGCAGAGACACAGAGATCCGCCGTGTCCTCCAGGTACTGTCCAGGCGCACGAAGAACAATCCGGTTCTCATCGGAGAGCCCGGTGTGGGAAAAACAGCCATCGCCGAAGGGATTGCCCTCCGTATTGTGAAGGGAGATGTCCCGGAAACCTTGAAAAACCGTCGCCTGATTGGTCTGGACCTTGCGTCCTTGATCGCCGGTGCCAAGTATCGGGGCGAATTCGAGGAACGGCTCAAGTCCGTTCTTCACGAGATCCAGCAGGCCGATGGACAGATTGTCCTGTTCATCGACGAACTGCACACGCTGGTCGGCGCTGGCGCTTCAGAAGGCGCGATGGATGCCTCCAACATGTTGAAGCCCGCCCTTGCCAGGGGACTGCTACGATGCATCGGCGCCACCACCCTCAACGAATACCAGAAGCACATTGAGAAGGACAGTGCCCTGGAACGTCGTTTTCAGCCTGTTCTGGTACTGGAACCGGGTGTTGAAGAGACCATTTCCATCCTCCGTGGTCTGAAGGAAAAGTATGAGCTTTATCATGGAATCCGCATCATGGACAGCGCCGTCATCGCGGCAGCCACGCTTTCTCATCGTTACATCAATGACCGTTTCCTGCCGGATAAGGCCATTGACCTGCTGGATGAGGCCTGTGCAAGTCGGAAAATGGAAGTCGACAGCGTACCTGCACCCATTGAAGAGCTCCAACGACAGATTCTGCAACTGGAAATTGAGCGGCAGGCACTGGCATCGGAAAACGGTCCGGAATCTGTTGCAAGACTCGAAACACTGGATAGAAATCTCGCCGCAAGAAAAGAGGAAGAACAGGTGCTGGTTGCCCGATGGGAACTGGAGAAGGCTGATCTCAACCGGGTCCGGAACCTCAAAAAGCAGTTGGAAGAATTGGAACATCAGCTGGAAACAGCTACCCGGGACGGACAGTTGGAAACCGCCGCCAGGCTCCAGTATGGGGATATCCCCCGGCTGCAGGAAGAATTGTCAGCAGCCGAGGCAAGCGGAAACAGCACTTTAGACGACGAACCGCTCCTGAAGGAAATCATCGACCAGGAAGACATTGCGACAGTTGTTTCCCGATGGACAGGGATTCCGATCAACCGGGTCCAGCAATCTGCCACTTCCCGGTTGCTGGAAATGGAATCGGCTCTCCGAAAACGGGTGATCGGTCAGGATGAAGCCATCAGCCGTCTCAGCGATACCATCCGCAGGTCCCGATCCGGTCTGCAGGACCCGTCCCGGCCCATGGGTTCCTTTCTGTTCATGGGGCCCACCGGTGTGGGCAAAACCGAGCTTGCCAAATCACTGGCGGCGTTCCTGTTTGACAACGAAGATGCCATCATTCGCGTGGACATGTCCGAGTACATGGAAAAACACAGTGTGGCCCGGTTAATTGGATCACCTCCGGGCTATGTGGGTTACGATGAGGGTGGTGCATTGACCGAACAGGTACGCCGCATGCCCTATGCCGTCATTCTGCTGGATGAAATCGAAAAGGCCCATCGGGACGTGCTCAACGTACTGCTCCAGGTTCTGGACGACGGCCGGTTGACGGACGGAAAAGGCCGGACGGTCAATTTCCGCAACACCGTGATCATCATGACTTCCAATATCGGCAGCCAGCTCATTCTGGAGACTGAAGACATATCCACAACGGGTTTCCGGCAGCAGATTGATGAACTCCTTGGCCATACATTCGTTCCCGAATTGTTGAACCGCATCGATGAAACACTGGTGTTCAATCGTCTGGGCGTCGAACACCTGGAGCGGATCCTGAAGATGCAGATCGACCTGATCAATCAACGTCTGGGAGAACAGGATGTCACCATTGAATTGAGTAACGAAGCCGCCCGGTTCCTGATTGACCAGGCCGCAGACCCGCGCTTCGGTGCCCGGCCGCTGAAGCGATGCATCCAGAATGAATTATTGAACCCGCTGGCCCGAAAAATCCTGTCAGGAGAAATTGAGCACGGTCGACAAATCCACGTTTCCATGGCAGCAGGTAAGCTGACCTTCAGGCAACAATAACAAGAAAGGGTACCGAATCTTCGGTACCCTCATATATCTCTTGTGTTTACGGGAATTATTTTGCAAAAGGACTCGGCTACTTGCCGTTTTTGCTGCCACCCAGCACCTGGGCCAGCTTGTCCTCATTCAGAGGCGGCCACGCGACCTGTTCAACCTTCTGATCCGCGCCCACGACAACCAGCTGGGGAACCGGCCTGACGTTGAAATCCAACCAAGTCGCACCTCTCTGAAGAATACCCACCGGAAAGTCCATCTTCAACCTGCCGGCCTTTTCTTCGATTGTCTTGATTTCAGCTTCCGTGACAACCGGTGTCTCGATACCCTTTGCCCGCTGCAGTTCCACAGGTTCCTTGATAATTGTAATGCCGATCAACTGAAGGTCTGGCGCCTTCACTTTCTTCACATAGTCAATAAACTCCTGGAAAGCCGGTGTATCCATCATATCCTGGTGAAAGAAAATGAGCACGGAACGGGAACCCGTTGTCCCATTTGTCACCCAGTCCTCAGTGCCCAGCCATTTATGGACACCTTCCACCTTGGGTACCGGTTTGCCAACCAACCCCAGCAAGCGTCTTGCACGCTTGATTTCCATCTGACCCTGCGGGGAAATGCCAGGCCGCCGGGCCTCAGTGCGGATCAAATCCCGCACGTCCTGAACGATCTCCAGATCCTGGGCCATCTGCGCATATACCAGGAGCAACATGGTACGTTGTTGTCCCGAAAATCCAGCCACTCCCAATACACGGTCGATAAAGATCCGGCTTCTTTCAAACCGGTTCTGCTGGTAACTCAACATGGCTTCCATGACACAGATCTGGACATACTGGCCCTTTTCTTTGTTCAACTGATCCAGGTAAGCAAACCCCTGTGTTTCGTTACCCACGGCGAAAGAAGCCGTTGCGGCCAGCCCAATCAACGACTCGGACGAATCCTCATTCAGGAAAGGAACCAACAGTTCCAATGCCCGCTTGCCCTCTTCAATATCCACCAATGCACCGGCCACCGTTTCAATCTCATCCTCACTGAACGGTTTATCGCCATGGGCAGCAATTGCAGACAGGCACGCTTCCCGGTATGTGGCCAATGCATTTTCCTGATCGACGGGAGTTGCAGTTGAAGTCACTGCAGCCTGATATGCTTTTCTCGCCTCGTTGATCTCTTCAACAACACCGGCAAGCACATGCTGCACTGTAAACAGACATATGAAAAAAATTGTCATTCCGGTTATCCGTTTGAACATAAAGCCTCCTGCTTCATCTTTGTTGCTTCCGCAAGTTTACATGATCCAGGCAGCCCGCTCAACCGCAAAAAAAGTCACTGGACGCCCTTGCAACAATACAATATATTGTGGTACAAATAGTCACTCATACTATATGTCTGAAGGAGCGGATAATGAAAATCAAACGCTTTTTTACTGAGCGATTAAAAAATCCATATGACGGACTACAGTTTACCGGGCGAACATCGCGCCTGGTGAACCCGGATGGTACCGTGGTCTTCGAGGCGGACAACGTTGTGGTGCCGGAAAACTGGTCCCAGGTTGCCACGGACATCATGGCCCAGAAATATTTCCGCAAGGCCGGCATACCGGAAGAGATGGAACCCGTGGCGGAACCGGATATTCCGGAATGGCTGCAGCGACACGCACCCAAGGTTCGGGAAACGTCCGACGCACCGCAGGAAGAATCCCCCATTGGCGAGACCGACTCCCGCCAGGTATTCCACCGGCTGGCAGGCACCTGGACCTACTGGGGATACCGGTATAACTACTTTGAAACAGAAACAGATGCCCGTGCATTCTATGATGAAATGATTTTCATGCTCAGCCGCCAGATGGCTGCACCCAATTCACCGCAGTGGTTCAACACCGGACTCCACTGGGCATACGGCATCGACGGACCTTCACAAGGTCACTATTATGTGGACCCTACCACCGGAAAACTCACCCGCTCAAACAGCGCGTATGAACATCCACAGCCCCATGCCTGCTTCATTCTTTCCATTGCGGACACCCTGGTGAACGAAGGTGGCATCATGGATCTGTGGACACGGGAAGCCCGGATCTTCAAGTATGGATCCGGATCCGGTACCAACTTTTCCAATATTCGCGGCAAGGGAGAACCCCTGTCCGGCGGTGGACTCAGCTCCGGCCTGATGAGTTTTCTCAAGATCGGTGACCGGGCAGCCGGCGCCATCAAGTCGGGCGGCACAACCCGTCGCGCAGCCAAAATGGTCATTCTCAATGCCGATCATCCCGATATTGAAGAATTCGTCAACTGGAAGGTCGTGGAGGAACAGAAGGTTGCCGCCATGGTCGCCGGCTCCTATGCCTGCAACTATCACCTGAATCGCATCCTGTCTGCATGTGGCGATACGGACGATGACACGAAACTGGACCCCACCACAAACAAGAACCTCGCGACCGCCATCGGCCAGGGTCGGCAGGCCGGCGTACCGGACACCTATATCTACCGGGTACTGCAGCTTGCAAAGCAGGGTGTCCGTGAAATCCTGTTCGAACAATACGACACCAACTGGGAATCCGAGGCATACAACACGGTTTCCGGCCAGAACTCCAACAACTCGGTCCGGGTTACCGCCGATTTCATGGACAGTGTCCGGCATGATCGGGAATGGCACCTGCGGAATCGGGTCAATGGTGAAACCGTGAAAACCATCTCGGCGTCCGACCTGTTTGACCAGGTTTCCCACGCCGCATGGTCCTGCGCCGATCCCGGTGTCCAGTTTGACAGCACCATTAACGAATGGCATACCTGTCCCGAATCCGGACGGATCAATGCATCCAACCCCTGTTCCGAATACATGTTCCTGGACAATACCGCGTGCAACCTCGCATCTTTAAACCTGTTGAAATTCTACAACCCCGAGACTGGTGAATTTGACGTCAAGGGATTTGATCACGCAGTCCGGTTGTGGACCATCGCATTGGAAATTTCTGTTCTGATGGCCCAGTTCCCCAGCAGGGAAATTGCCGAACTCAGTTATCGTTTCCGCACCCTTGGACTGGGATACGCAAACATCGGCAGCCTGTTGATGACCATGGGGGTGCCCTATGATTCCGATGAAGGGCGATCCATCTGCAGCGCCATTTCCGGCCTGATGACCGGAGCATCCTACCGGACTTCGGCTGAAATGGCCGGGGAACTGGGTACGTTCCCGGGATATGATGAGAACCGCGACCACATGCTGCGGGTAATCCGCAACCATCGCCGGGCCATTCACAACGCTGAACCATCCGATTATGAGTCACTCACCGCATTCCCCTACCGTTTCCAGGAAGACGCCTGTCCCGCGACCATCCTGGATGCCGCCCGGAAAGCGTGGTCAGACGCGCTTGCAGAAGGTGAAAAACACGGATATCGCAATGCTCAGGTATCCGTATTGGCACCCACCGGGACGATCGGTCTGCTGATGGATTGTGACACCACCGGAATTGAGCCGGATTTCGCCCTGGTGAAATTCAAGAAACTGGCCGGTGGCGGTTATTTCAAAATCATCAACCAGTCCATCGTCCCTGCCCTGACCCAGTTGAAATACAGCAGGGAGCAAATCAACGACATCATCACCTACGTCGTGGGAACCCAGAGCCTGGACAACCCGAACCTCCCCATTACCCGGTCCCTGCTTGCGGAAAAGGGCTTCACCACGGCAACACTGGACCGGCTGGAACAGTCTATCCCCATGTTTTTTGACCTGGAAGCGGCCTGCTCTCCCTGGAATATCGGGGAAGAGGCAATGGTCGCGGAAGCGGGGATCGAACAGGAACGGTTGTCGCAACCAGACTTTTCCCTGCTGCGTGAGCTGGGATTCACACCGAATGAAATACAGGCCACATCGGACATTGTCTGCGGCCACATGACCATCGAAGGCGCCCCGCACCTGCTGGAAGAACACCTGCCCGTATTTGACTGTGCAAACAAGTGCGGCCGGTATGGCCGGCGCTTCATCGCCCCGGAAGGTCATCTGCAGATGATGGCTGCGGCACAACCTTACATTTCCGGTGCTATTTCCAAGACCGTCAACCTCCCAAACCATGCGACGGTGGAAAACATACGGGATATCTACTTCCAATCCTGGAAACTGATGCTGAAGGCCGTTGCCCTGTACCGGGACGGCTCCAAGCTCAGTCAACCGCTGTCATCATTGACGGACCTGGAACTGGATCCGGCAATTCTGAATGCAGCCGCGCCGGAAACAGCCGCCGAAGTCCTGGCAACTGCCACCGTCCGAAAACGGGAAAAGCTCCCCTATCGACGGGCAGGCTATACACAGAAAGCCAAAATCAGCGGTCATTCCGTGTTCCTCCGAACCGGCGAATATGAAGACTCCCGGCTGGGTGAAATATTTGTTGATATGCACCGGGAAGGCGCCGCATTCCGCAGCCTGATGAACTGTTTTGCCATAGCCGTTTCGCTGGGTCTCCAATATGGGGTGCCGCTGGATGAATATGTGGATGCATTCGTATTCACCCGGTTTGAACCCAACGGCATGGTGATGGGCAATCCCCACATCAAGATGACCACCTCGGTCATTGACTACATCTTCCGCGAACTGGCCATCACCTACCTGGACCGGTTTGACCTGGCCCAGGTCCTGCCTGAAGACCTGCGCCCCGGCACGTTGCAGAAAAAGGACGAAGTTCATCATACGGAAAACGGAAATGGAAACGGCCACGTGAGTCACCCCTATTCTGACAAGACACAGCTGGATTACTCCAATGGAAATGGCAATAGTCCGGCCAGCAATCATGACCCGGATCCGGAAACCATTGATACCATGGTACTGGATAACGACTCGGAAGAAGACAAGGCTGAATTGATCCGCCAGGCAAGACTTCGCGGATACGAAGGAGATCCCTGTCCGGTCTGCGGCCATTTCACTATGGTCCGCAACGGGGCATGTCTCAAGTGTGTGTCCTGCGGAAATACCTCCGGCTGCAGTTGAAAAACAGCTTCGTGAACCAGAAACGGGCCGGCATCAGCCGGCCCGTTTTTTCACTCCATGTCCCGCTTGAGAATGTGCATGCTCAAGGCTTCGTAAATGTCTGCGATACCCGGATGATGTTCCTTCAGCCAGTGCAGTTGTCGTTCAACGGTTTGCCGGTCTCCGCGGGCTGCCGGACCGGTCATTCCAGGAACCGTTCCATTCTCCACAGCCGCTCGCAACGGCGGGAGAGTCAGGCTGCCAACCAGTTTGCCCAGTGGCAGATTAATCTCTTCAACAAGCTTCGCCGCCAACGTGACGGGTACCAGCGACAGGTTTGCCAGTAACACACAAACAATGTGATAGGCCGGTTTTTGATCGGCAGGTATCACGGCATGGTTCCCCTGCCAGTCATCAACCAGTTCGATAAGCGCTGGGAAAAGCACCGCATCCCCTTCCATGGTCCAGAAAACACCCGGCGGCATTGTGGTCAAAGGATCTGGAAACGAATACGCCGGATGCAGTGACGCGACCGGCCCGCCGGGACACTGCCCCAACACTGATGCCGGCGCAAAACCGCTGGTGTGAATCCGGGCTGCTGACGGATTCTGTGCAATCACCGACTGCACACGATCGCCTGTCAGCTGCGACTCCGGCACACAGAACCACAGGAAGTCGGCCGACGAATGATCGGTACCCACTGTCCGCCCGGCACCGCTCAGGGCATTTGCCAGCGTGGTGCCCAGCCGTCCACGACCGACCACAACATGAATCCCCTCACGGAACTGTTGCCGCCACCATTCAGCGTTCATTCATCCACCGCCAGCACTTTCTCCGGCTGTATCCGTGATCCTGCGGGAGTCACCGACTCTACCCGGGCCAGCATCAACAGTTCCGAACAATAATTGGAAAAGACGCGAATCTGCTGATATTCGGTTAATTCAACATTTCGGAGAAATATCGGGTTTCCCAGGCGCAACGAGTTCAATTCCGTTTCCCGGAACACCAGTGCATCCAGGTCGGGTAGAATCTGCTGATGGGAGATTGGCCGGACAGCATCTTCGGGCTCCAGTGGCATCGCCTGTTCCAACCCATACGGCCCGATCCGGGTTCGCCGCAACGTCTCCACACACCCAAAAGTACCCAGCATTTCACCCAGGTCCCGTGCAATGGAACGGATATAGGTCCCGGAACCACAGCGGATATTCACGGTAAGATCCGGAAGCGTAACCTTGTCGATTTCAATTTCATGAACCGTCACCTGTGCCCGGCGAGGCTGCTGGACAAGGCCCTCCCGGTTTGTTTCATACAGTCGTTTGCCGTTCACCCGTTTGGCTGAAATCGCCGGCGGGCGCTGATCAAATGTGCCCACCATCGTTGCCAGCGCATCCCGGATTTCCGACTCCGTCACATGATCCACAGGCCCCTGTTCCAGGATGTTTCCGGTGATATCATCGGTATCCGTCCGGACACCCAGCCGAAACCGCGCAGCATACGTTTTGTCATATCGATGGAAACAATCGGTGATCCGGGTAAAACGACCGGTAGCAACCAGCAGAACACCGGTTGCAAACGGATCTAGTGTACCGGCATGGCCCATCCGACGCAGTTTCAGGGTCTTCCGTAATTTTCGGATTACATCGAACGACGTAATACCGGCCGGCTTATCAATCACATAGATGTTATTCATTTGTCTTCAGGATGGAGGCAACCGTTTCATTGACAATATCGGAAAGGTTGCCGGAACGGATAAAACCAGCGGCTTTGGCATGTCCACCGCCACCAAATTGGGTAGCGGTTCTGTTCACAACCATCTCCCCTTTGCTTCTCAGGGAAACTTTGTATGTTTCCGGGCCTGTCTGCAGCACGAACAACCCGGCAGCCACCCCTGACAGAGCACGGGGATAATTGGAAAACCCGTCCGTGTCCGCCAGCGTGCAGTTGAATTCGGCCAGGTCATCCATCAACAGGCAGCCCAGCCCGATTTTACCGTCGGCTCTTGTTTCCAGTCGACCCAGGTAACGACCCAGCAATTGAAAACGGTTTACCGGGTGCTGCTGGTACACCGACGCACAGATCCGTTCCACATCCGCCCCTGCTGCGACCAGGGTTGCAGCAGCTTTCAGCGCGTGTTCGCTGGTGTTTCCATAGGAGAATCCGCCGGTATCGGTATGAATGGCGGTATACAGGGATCCGGCAATGGTTCTTGTGAACCGTTGGGAAGCCATTTCCGAAAGGTAAGTGGTGATCATCTCACCGATACTGGAAGCTTCGGGATCCAGCAGTACGATGTCGCCGTGACGGGTATTGTCCGGATGATGATCCAGGTTCACGGTACGTCCCTTGTTCTCGAAACGGATGCCGCAACGATCCGGCGTTGGGCATTCCAGATAAATCAGATCTGCACCGCAACAGTCCACAATCTCGGCATGCTTCACATGCGCCATGCCGGGAAGAAACTGATAAATCGACGGGATCGGGTCGGCCGAATAGAGGCGGATATTGCGGTGGTCCTGAACACCGATCTCGTAAAGCGCTGCCATCACACCCAGGCAGTCCCCATCCGGATTGCGATGTCCGACAACCACCCAGTCACCGGTATCCTGCAGGAAACGGTGAAAACGACCCCGGGTTTCAGGGTCACGCATCATCGGGAGTTGTATCCATAGGGACGTGGTCCAGTCCCAGCCCGGCGGTCAGCTCGGGTTGAAATACCAGGTTTGGAATATGCCGGGTGTGCAATGTCCGTCCCAGCTCGTGGCGCAGATGGCCGGCAGCCCGTTCCAGGATTTCCGCGGTCTTCCGGTGCTGGTCCCCTTCACCAATGACAGTGTAGAATACCCAGGCCGTCCGCTCGTCCGCGCTCAGTTCCACACGGGTGATGGTGACAAAGCCCAGTTCGGGATCGTGGACGGTCCGGGGAATCAGTACAGCGACTTTCTCCCGGATCAGGTCCGCAATCTTCTGATTCCGTTTACCTTTCTTTTTCATTCCAGGTCCTCCAGACGGGCCTCAAGGATCTGCAGCATGCCCTCTTCATCCAATGCGTCCACCAGCTGGTTCAATGCCTGCCGGTTTCGCATGGCACAGGAACCAGCCGAAACAAACACCAGTTCAACCCGCTGCCATTTATCCTGTTCACCCACTTCCGCCATGGCCAGATGTGGGTTTTTTCCATACCGGTCACGGATGGAGTTCAACACCCGTCTCTTGTCCTTCAGTGACTGACTGCCCGGCACAATACCGTCAATCAGCAACCTGGTAATCGGCATTATTCCAGCGTATCCGCCACTTCCTTCTTGATGTAAACTTCAATTTCATCGCCTTCACGCAGGTCATTGAAATTGTCAATTCCCACCCCGCATTCAAAGCCCTGTTTCACCTCGGAAGCATCATCCTTGAACCGTTTCAGAGAACTGAGTTTGCCATCGTGGATCATGATATTGTCCCGGTACACCCGAACCAGCGATTTCCGGGTAATCACACCGTCCAACACAAAGCTACCCGCGATCAGCCCGATCTTGGGAACCTTGAATACCTGACGGACTTCCACGTGACCCGTAATCTCTTCCTTGATCACCGGATCCAGCATACCCAGCATTGCCGCTTTGATTTCATTGGTTAATTCATAAATGATATTGTGGATTCGAATGTCGATACCTTCCTGTTCCGCTAACTTGACGGTATGCTTTCCGGCACGAACATGGAAACCGATAATGATCGCGTTGGAGGCTTTGGCCAGCAGCACGTCATTCTCGGAAACAGCGCCAACGCCCTTGTGGATCACGTTGATCTTGACCTTCTTGGTGGTCAGTTTTTCCAGCATGGCCTCAATGGTCTCCACCGAGCCCTGGACGTCCGCTTTCAGCACAATGGGCAATTCCTTGATGTTGTCGTCTTCGATCCGGCTGAACAGTTCTTCCAGGCTCATTTTCTTCACCGGGGTTGCCTGCGCCAGTTCCTCTTCCTGCATCTTCTTGGCATTGGCAATATCACGGGCCATCGCTTCATCGGTCACTGCGTAGAACCGGTCACCGGCCATGGGCACATCGTTGAATCCGAGGATTTCAACCGGATCAGACGGACCGGCTTCTTCCACCTGCTGGCCCCGGTCGTTGAGCATGGCACGCACCCGGCCGAATGTTGTGCCGCAGGTAAAGATGTCTCCCCGTTTCAGGGTACCGTTCTGAACCAGAACCGTTGCTACCGGGCCCTTGCCCTTGTCAACCCGTGCTTCGATGATGGATCCCCTGGCGGGACGGTCAGCGTTGGCTTTCAATTCCAGCATTTCGGCAACAAGGGAAATGTAGTCCAACAATTCATCCAGGCCCTTGCCGGTCTTTGCAGACACCGGTACCGCAATCAGGTCACCGCCATAGTCTTCCACCATCAGGTCATGTTCCAGCAACTGCTGCTTGACCCGGTCCGGATTGGCTTCGGGCTTGTCCACCTTGTTCATGGCAACGATCAATGCGACACCTGCTGCCTTGGCATGGTTGATCGCTTCAATGGTCTGGGGCTTGATCCCTTCTTCCGCTGCAATGACCAGGATGACAATATCCGTCACATCCGCACCCCGGGCACGCATCATGGTGAATGCTTCATGGCCCGGCGTGTCCAGGAATGTAATCCTCTTGTCTGCCGTGGCAACCTGGTAGGCGCCGATATGCTGGGTAATACCGCCGGCTTCCCGTTCGGTCACCGTAGTGGAGCGGATGTTGTCCAGCAGCGAAGTCTTGCCATGGTCAACATGTCCCATCATGGTCACAACCGGGATACGATGCTGCAGGTCTGCATCCTCATCCGGCCGTTCCAGGTCTGCAATGGCCTCATGGGCATATTCGACATTTTCCACCAGATATCCGAATTCACCGGCCAGTTCTTCCAGCAACTCCACATCCACCAGCTGGTTGGCACCGGCATTGACACCTTTTCCAGCCAGCTTGGCCATCACTTCCCGTGTCTTCCGGTTCACCTTTGAAGCAAACTGTCGAATGGTGGTGTACTGGGAGAGACTGATCACACCCAGTTCACCGGGTTCCAGTTTTTCCGGTTTGCGGCCGGTGTCTTTCTTCGCAGCTTTCTTATCATCGGCCTTCTTATCAGCCTTCTCGGGTTCCACCTTGGCGGTTTCCTTCTTCTCAGTCTTCTTCTTTTCGGGCTTTACGGCCTTCTTTTCGGCAGCCGCGGTTGCGGATTTCTTTTTTGCATCAGCGGCGTCTTCAGAATCCGCAAATGCTTCCCGTATTACGGTTTCCATCTCGTCCGTCAACGCGGTCATATGTGATTTTGCCTCAAAGCCTTTGCCCTGGAGGAGTTCGACCAGTTCCTTGCTCTTCGCACCCAGTTCCTTTGCCAGTTCATGTACGCGGATTGCTGCCATCAGCTATCCTCCCCCTGCAGAAACTCACTCGCCTTTTCAATCAACCTTGCCGCAGACTTTTCACCAAAACCGGGAACGGCAGCAACATCTTCAACCGCCGCTTCAGCAATGGACGCCACCGTGGCAAAACCTGATTCAACCAGTTTGTCTGCTGTTTTTGCTCCCACACCGGGCAGATCGGAAACCGGTGTTTCATCCACCGGATCATCTCCGCCACCCATCTGGGCCATGATTTCATCTTTCTTATCTGCTTCACGCTTCACGTCGATCGTCCAGCCGACCAGCTTACTTGCCAGCCGGACGTTCTGACCATGGGTACCGATTGCCAGCGAATACTGCTCATCGTTGACAATGGCTTCCAGCCGTTTCTCTTCCCGGTCCTGGATGGACATGCGAAGAACCTTGGCCGGGCTCATGGCATTTTCGGAGAAACGCTCAATATCCTCTTCAAACTTGATCACATCAATCTTCTCGCCCCTGAGTTCTTTCAGGATGGCCTTGATCCGCGATCCGCCCACGCCAACACAAGCGCCGATGGGATCCACGTCCGGGTCATTGGAGAACACGGCAATCTTTGCACGATCACCGGGTTCCCGAACAATGTTCCGCACCACAACTGTATGATCGTAGACTTCGGGAACTTCCATTTCGAACAGTTTCATCAGCAGACGCGGATCGGTACGGGACAATTCCACCTGGACGTCCCCGGCTTTGTGGATTTCCACAATCACCGCACGAACCCGGTCACCCACCGAATACCGTTCCCGGGGAAGCAGGTTCTCCCGACGGATCATGCCTTCGGTCTTACCCATGTCCACGATAACGCTGCCCCGTTCAAACCGGCGGACCGTTACATTCACCACTTCCCCCACACGGTCTTCAAATTCACGGAAGATGTTGAACCGTTCATATTCACGGACCTTCTGCACAATCACCTGCTTGGCTGCATTGGCCGCAATCCGGCCCATTTCAGAAGCATCCTTCTCAAAGCGGACACGCATGCCCTCTTCCAGCTCTTCATCAATTTCCTGTGCTTCCGGAATACTGATTTCCACCATTGGATCTTCCACTTCCGCCACAACGGTTTTGACTGCAAACAGGTGGATATCGCCGGCTTCTTCGTCGATTTCCACTTCGAATTCGCCTTCGTTCCGGTAGAACTTGGAAGCAGCATTCACCAATGCTTCCTTGAGCATTTCCAATACCACTTCCTGTTCAATGTTTTTCTCATGCGCCAGAAGATGGATCGCACTGAGAAATCCTTTTGCTGTGGGTTTGGCTTCACGACTCATTGTTCCATTCTCCTCTATTTCAAATTTTTCCTGGATTGCTTTCTGGCATCGGGGACTTCCGGTTCCATCTGCAGGTTTGCGCGCCGGATATTGTCCAGTTCTACCGAAATCAGCTCGCCGTCTACATCCACCTGCACCGCGCCGGTGTTGTCATCCATTCCCTTCAACATGCCTGTGAGGTTCCGACGGCCGTTGACCGCTTTTTTCAATTTCATGCGAACCCGTTCACCGGCAAACCGCTTGAAATCCTTGGCCTTACCGACAATGCGATCCACACCCGGAGAAGATACTTCCAGGGAATATGCATGGGGAATGGTGTCAGCCACATCCAGCTCATAGCCCAGCTGACGGCTTACCTTGACACAGTCATCAATCGTAACGCCCCCATCCCGGTCAATGTACAGACGCAGGAACCATTGTTTCCCTTCTGAAACAAACTCCATGTGGACCAGTTCCAATCCTGCTGCTTCCAGCATCTCTTCAGCCAGTTGTCTGACCTGATCCAATACCTTCAAAACTGCTCCTTTCATTAAAAAAAGTGGGCACTGCCCACTCTCTCAAGTTGCATTATTCAGGCGAAGCCATTATGACACGGTTCCAGAGCCAATTCAACCGTGTTTTTTGCGCTGTCAACCTTGATGCATACGGGTTTTCAACGCCCGGGCTCCCGGTTCTTTTCCAGCCGTGCGGATCCCAGATAAATGGCACCAATTGTCAGGAAAACACCGATCACCTGCATTATTGTATGTTGTTCTCCAAACAAGAGAAACCCCCACAATACAGCCAGCGCCGGTTGCAACAGCAGAACCAGGGCAACAACATTGGTACGAATCTTCACCATGGACATGGCAATCATCCACCAGCAAAGCCCCTGTACAATCGCACCCAATGCTACAGACAGACCCAGCTGCCGCATCGTTTCAATCCGGAAATTTCCATGATCATACAAACAGCCAACCAGCATGAAAGCGGCTGAGAACAGGGAGATCCAGGCCATGAACACAAGCGGGTCCGGTACCGTGCTGTGAGTGCCGGCCAACTTGGTATTCACCAGGTACAGGGCATACATGAATGCCGTGACCAGCGCATACAGAATCCCCTTCATATAGACCGGCGTCAGCAGCACCCCATCATCGAGCACACCGGTCAGCATGACAAGCCCTGCCATACCCGCAACCACCGCCAGTTTGAAACGGGGAGACAGTTTATCCCCGAATATCATCACGCCCAGAATGGAGGTGATAAACACCTGCATGTTTCCGATAACGGTAGAAATTCCGGACCCCGCATACATGACGGACCTGTGCCAGAAATTCAGGTCCAACGCAAAACACAGCGCTGCCAGTACGGTCCATTTCAATACCCCGGGAGACAGCCGGAGAGACCGGCCCCGGATAATGGCAATGGCAAACAGAAAAAGCGCACCAATCAGGTTCCGCCAGAACCCGATTGCCGACGGACCCATGCCCGAAATACCCAGTGCCTTCACCAGCGCCGGCGAAAAGCCAATCCCGGCCACACCTGCCACCAGCAGAACATACGGGGCACGATTTTGTTCAAACATATCTTTTAATTTCATTAATTTATCCTGTCTTCACCGGACAACCGGTATGATTCCCATCGGGTTGATTATCCTATTTTGTCCGGCCGATCAGACTCCGAATACCGTCCACCACCAGATAAACACTGACAACGAACAACAGCACCAGGAATAGCAGGCCGCTCCGGGAAATGGACATCAAACCGGCCATGCACTGGGCCACAAAGGCACCAAACACCACCAGCCCGAACATACCGAATCCCAGCAGACTCAGCTCATACAGCACCAGCTTCAAACGACGCAATCGGCGTTCCTTCAGTTCCCCTTCAGCGATTATCGGATCAACCGGTTCCGGCCCACCCGGAACACTCTCCTGAATCCGGATCTGAAGTTTATCTTCCGCCTGGTTTTTCTGCTGAGACCTGCTGCTCTCATTCATGGGGCAAGCATAACACACAGACAAGTATGAGTTTTAGTTTGAGTTTGAGTCCAGATGAGAA
>CAZDKZ010000022.1:0-31011 GCA_964506215.1 uncultured Holophagae bacterium | reverse complement strand
GTTCCTTCTTTCACCAGGTTGTTGTCCAGCAGGAGCAAGGTGTCGGCAGTAATTCTACTTTTCAGTTCATCCAGCGATTCTGATGAGAATGGAACGAGGATATCCATGTGCTCACAGAACCCCTGCATCCTGTGGTTTCCCACGCGGATGACCGTATTGGATGTTCCGCCTCTGACACGGGACATGTAGGATTTTGTTGAATATACGTGAAATCCCTGTCCCTTTAGCAGGCGCAGGGCCACACGTTCAACGGTTTGAATACCCTGGCCGGCAGCACCGGCAATGACGATCGATAATTGTTGCGACGGCTCTTGTGTTTCCATGCAATTCTCCATTCGCTCGGTTTTCGAGATTCACTATACAAATAGACCATCCCGAACGCCACACTTTTCTTTACTTTTTTGCTCTTATTTCAATATCGGCAAAATTACTGACTAAACCTGTACGACCTGTTTAAAAATACCGACGATTTCCCCGATGTAGATGTTGTGTATGTCACCTTTTGGATAGTGTTTGTGTATCCGGCGATCCAGGAATTTTGATTCATCAAATTTATCGCTGTACAGCTTGACACAACTGAACACCAATTCCGCTTCCTTGAACGTCACGCTGCCATCCTTCAATTTCAAGGGTGACAGGCCGCTGACAGCCACCTTGTCCACATCACGACCGGACAAGCGACCACACACACTTAATGCCTCCCGGTGTTCTTCCTTGAAAAACGACAGGCTGAACTGTTCATATCGCTTTACAAATGAATCGGTGAACCGCGTGGGACGGACATAAATGGTCGCAACCGGCATGTTCCACAGAATCCCCAGACTGCCCCAACTGGCTGTCATGGTGTTGAAATGCTGCAGATTTCCCGCTGTCACCAGCATCCAGTCGGCGCCCACACGTCGAAATACCGAGTCATTCCAGCTGTCCGGCTCCACCGGCTTCCACATGATGATCTCCACAAATAAATGTATCAATAGTGTACCAGAAAACACCCGTATGTCTGTACCCCACTTTCATGGCAATGCCCTGCCTTGTATCGGACCGCGGATTCACCTACAATGCCATTCATGAATTCAAGCGCAAGGAGAGTGAGACGTGACGCAAACATCACAGCAATTCACGGCAACTGAACCGACCCCGGTTTTCCGGTGGATGGTACTGATCATGATCAGCCTGGCCATGTTCGGCAACTATTATGTTTATGACAGTATCAGTCCGCTTGCAGACCTGTTGAAAACCGAATTAAACTTTACGGACAGCAACATTGGTTTGCTCAATGGGATCTACTCCCTGCCCAACATCTTCATGGTATTCATCGGCGGCATCATCATTGACCGGATCGGCACCAAGAAATCGTCGCTGCTGTTCGCGGCACTGTGCATGACCGGTACCGTGATGACCACCTTCAGCGGCGGCAACCTGGCCCTGATGGCCGCCGGACGGCTGGTATTCGGACTGGGTTCTGAGTCGCTGATCGTCGCGATCACCACGGTTCTTGCCAAGTGGTTCAAAGGAAAAGAACTGTCCTTTGCATTCGGTATCAACCTGACCATCGCCCGGCTGGGTTCCTTTGCCGCGTTGAACTCCCCCACCTGGGCACGACAGCTGTATGACAGCTGGAACGGTCCCCTCTTTATCTCCACCGTCATGGCCTTTATCTCGGTATTGACCGTGATCGTCTACATCCTCATGGACAACCGGGCACGCCGGGTTTTCCACATGGAACCGGAATCCCGGCAGGATGAAATTGTGCTTTCCGAGATTTTCAATTTCAATAAATCCTTCTGGTTCATTGTGTTGCTGTGTGTGACCTTTTACTCCGCCATCTTCCCGTTCCAGACATTTGCCGTTAAATTCTTCATGGAACACCACCAGTTGACCCGAGGCGCAGCGGGCTTTGCTTCCAGTGTCATCATTCTCGGTTCCATGATCGGAACGCCTTTGTTCGGTATCTTCATTGACCGAAAGGGGTTGCGTGCATCCCTGATGATCCTGGGTTCATTGATGATCGTTCCGGTTTACCTGGTCATGAACTATGTTCCCATTGACCCCCGGTGGATGACCGCAATCATGGGGATTGCCTTTTCCCTGGTACCGGCCGCCATGTGGCCTTCGGTTGCCCTGATTGTTGAAGAAAGGCGCCTGGGAACGGCCTACGGACTGATGACCATGATTCAGAATATCGGTCTGACGCTGTTCAATTTCATGATCGGATGGGCCAACGACTACAATACCGTGGATGGGGTCACCGACTATTCGCTGGGCATGTGGCTCTTCTCCATTACCGGCTTCCTGGGACTGTTCTTTGCTTTCATGCTTCGTAAACAGGAAACCGGTGATCAGCGCAACGGGCTGGAGCTGGGGAATGTGGAGTTGGAAGAATTTCTAAAATCACAAACTTCTTAGAATGCCTTATTCTTGAATATAAAAGGCCATGATCATTTTTCATGGCCTTTTCTTTTGGCTGTGTTCTGAGTCACAATGCAGGCTAAACTGTGCCGAACAGCCGGTCACCGGCATCACCCAGGCCGGGCAGGATATAGGCCTTGTCATTGAGTCGCTCATCCAGCGCCGCGGCAAACACCGGAATGTCCGGATGGGCCTCACAGAATGTCCGCGCGCCCTCGGGCGCCGCAATCAAGCAGGCAAATCGGATGTCCTTTACCCCTTCTTTTTTCAAAAAGTTGGCAGCTTCCACAGCGGACCCGCCCGTTGCCAGCATGGGATCTACCATGATGAACCGGTGGGTCTTGTCCAGTGGCGGAATTTTGAAATAGTAGGTCACCGGTTCCAGGGTGTCATGGTCCCGGTAGAGGCCCACATGACCGACCTTGGCTGTCGGGATCACCCGCAGGATGCCATCCACCATGCCCACACCGGCCCGAAGAATAGGTACGATCACCACCTGGAGGTTTCCGAGGACATGGCAATCCGTTTTCATCAATGGCGTTTCCACCAGAACGGGTTCCAGGGGAAAGTCCTTGGTCACTTCATACGCCATCAGCGTGGTCACTTCATCCACGAACTCTTTGAATTCTTTCTTCTTGGTGGCCCGGTTACGGATATAGGCCAGTTTGTGCCGGATCAGGGGGTGATCCACCACCTGGAAGGAACCATGGGTCGACACAGGGTTCATGTGCTCACCTCCTGTCTTTGCTGTTCAAACGGGTGTAATTTCGGTTGCGCCGCCCATGTATGGCACCAGCACATCCGGAATGCGGATGCTGCCCTGCTCCGTCTGGTAATTTTCCAGGATCGCCAGCAGGGTCCGTCCCACTGCCAGGCCGGAACCGTTGATGGTATGGACAAACCGTTTTTTCTTCCGCTCATCCTTGAACCGGATACCCGCCCGTCGGGCCTGGAAATCCTCAAAATTGCTGCAGGATGAGATTTCCCGATAGGTATCCTGGGACGGCAGCCACACTTCCATGTCATAGGTCATGGCAGCAGAAAAGCCCAGGTCGCCGGAACACAAGACAACTGTCTGATAATGCAGGCCCAATGCCTGCAGGATAGATTCCGCGTCCTCCCGCAGCTTCTCCAGTTCCTCGTAGGAATGTTCAGGATGAGCAAACTTGACCAATTCCACCTTGTGGAACTGATGCTGCCGAACCAGACCCCGGGTGTCCTTTCCATAGGAACCGGCTTCGGCACGGAAACAGGGTGTCCAGGCAGCATAACAGATTGGCAGATCAGACTCTGCAAGGGTATCTCCCGCATGGTAGTTTGTTACCGGTACCTCTGCTGTTGGAATAAGATAGTAGTCTCTATCAAAGCGTAACTTGAATAAATCCTCTTCAAACTTGGGCAGCTGGCCGGTTCCGAAAAGAGCGCCATCATTCACAATATATGGCGGGAGCATTTCGGTGTAGCCCCGATCCACCTGGTGGTTCATCATGAAGTTAATCAGGGCGCGCTCCAGGCGTGCCCCCTGGCCTTTCAACACGGCGAAACGTGCACCTGTCATCCTGGCTGCCCGTTCAAAATCAAGGATTCCCAGAGATTCGCCCAGCTCCCAATGGGGTTTTGGTTCAAAATTGAAAACCGGCTTTTCGCCCCATTGGTGGTTCAGCCGATTATCCGACTCGTCATTTCCGATGGGCACGGAATGGTGAAACATATTGGGAATGGTTTTGATAATGTCAAAGTACCGGTCTTCCACCGAATTCAGTTCTGCCTCAAGACTGTCAATTTCAACACCCACCCCCTTCATATCGGCAATCAGCTGATCCGCGTCTCCGCCGTCCCGCTTGATTAAACCGATTTCCTTACTCATGGCATTCTTTCGCGCTTTTTTTTCTTCAACTTCACCAATCAACCGGCGCCGTTCTTCATCCAGCGCTTTCAATTGCGTCATGTCCACATCGGTGTTTCGACAATCCAGCATTTCCGCCACTTTATCCATGTTCTCCCGAACAAATCGAATATCCAGCATGGTTTCTCCTCAACTGATGTTTTGTCTCGGCCTGATTGTAGGGGATCATGCCCCAACGCACAACCGGAAGATGCCAGAACGGCGCAGCCCGACGGCTAATTGCCTTTCAAACAGGATGCCACCATTTCCTGAACCGCTGTTGCAGCGGGATCCCGGGTGATATCCAGGTTGTTGTGGCCCCGATCCGGAACCAGGCAGAATGCCTTTTCCGCAGAAGCGGCCGCATCGAACATCCGCACACCCAACGCAACCGGAATAATATCGTCTGCAGCCCCATGGATAACCAGCATCGGTTCCGTAATATCTTCCATGTATGCAAGCGGTTGCTTTCGATTCCGTAACGCGGTATCCGGCCGCAATGACAAAAAGGGACGCACCCATACCGGCAGACTCCGGCTCCATGCCTTCCCCACGTCATCCGCCGTGGTAAACGGTGCCTCCAGGATGATGCCATCCAGCCTGTGGCCGGCAGCCAGGTGAATGGCACAGACTGTTCCCAGGGAACGACCGTACACAATTACGGGCTTGTCCGGTACCCGGAACGTTTCCAGGGCATCCTCCGCATCCTGCAGCAAGTCATCCAGACGTGGAACCCCGCCGGAACGGCCATACCCCCTGTAATCAAAGCAGATGATCCGCATACCCGAGCGTTCCGCCAACCAGCGCATCCGTTCCAGCGATACGTCCACCTGTTCCCCGTTCCCGTAGAAGTACAGCATTACACCCCGCTCGGGCTCTCCCACCGACGCGCCGGACAGGGTAATGTCCTCCCCCGTCACCCATGCCAGGGCTTCCGCGTACGCGGGCAGTTGTGACCGGAATGGTCCCTGGGGAAAGAACAGGTCGGACTCACTGAAGACACGAGAAAAAGACAAGATAACTCCCATCACGGCAATACACGCAAACCAGAATATGATTCGATATCGGGTCTTCCATTGTCGCAATTTCATGATTCATCCTATCACAGCAAATCATGCAAACACCGGCGGCGTTTCCCACCGCGGCTGTGCTACCATGCTCCATGATGTTGATATTCACAAAGATCATACTGGGTATTGCACTGTTGTTCTTTCTGTTGATGATGGTGGCGGGATTGCGGGAAAAATCGTCCCGATGCGCCCTTGTGTCTTTCATATTTCTATCACTTACAGCTGCCAGTTTCGTTTCGGTGCTTTATTTTCCCCTGCATCCCGTAACGGGGTGGGCCACGTACGTGCTCCCTGTTCTGTTCCTGCTTTTTGCAGTGATCACGTTGGTGAAAACCCCTTCAACGGCAGCAATTCCGGACATGGGGTCCGCTGTTCAATTTGATGAACGGGACCACATGTTTTCCCGTGCAAACCTGAAATACCACCCCGAACTCATGGCCCGGTATCACCAGTTGCGACCGGAACATAGCGAGATTGATCAGAAAATACACCGGTTGCCCGAGCTGCTTGCACCTGGCGGCAATTATTTTGACCCCGCGATCAGCCCCGTTGCCGATGTGGCATTTGCCATGCTGGATCGGAGCTACAAGGCCCTGGCCGACATTCAACCGGTTGAAAACAAAGTATCACCCATCTCCGCTGATGAGTTGCTCCTTTCCATTCGCGTCCTGGCAAGGCGTTATTCGGGGGCAGACGTGGGCATCACCGCACTGAAACCCTGGCACTGGTATTCCCATGCGGGTCGCCAGGCCCGGAACTGGGGTGAGTCCATACATCGGGACCATGGCACAGCAGTTGTCATCGTTGTACCCATGGACCTGGAGATGATCCGCCACGCACCCGGCCTGCCCGTGATCATGGAATCTTCCCGTGGATATGTGAATGCTGCAATTCTCGCCCATCAGGTAACCCAACTGCTGTGTTCCCATGGATATGCGGCACATGCCAACGTAGATGGAAACTATGAAGTTATCTGCGCACCACTGGCACAGCATGCCGGCATGGGGCATGTGGGTCGTATGGGTATCTTCATGCATCGTGTGCATGGGCCCTGCTGCCGCATTTCAGTTGTTACAACTGATGCACCATTGCCCGAAACGACCGGTAATCACGGGTACATGGAGGATTTCTGCCGGGTGTGCAAGAAATGCGCGGACAATTGTCCCAGCCGATCCATCACCCACGGTGAATGCCCGACAAACAGGGGCTTTCAACACTGGTCGATTGACCAGGAAAACTGCTACGCCTTCTGGCGGAAGGTCGGCACAGACTGCGCGGTCTGCATCCGTTCCTGCCCATTCTCCAAACCCGATACGCTGATACACAAACTGGCTCGGTGGTATATCCGGCGCAACCCGGTTAACCGGTGGCTGGCCTTGCAGATGGATGACCTGTTCTATGGTCGCAGACTGTCCATTTCCGCACAGAATCCAGATTTTTCAAACATGCAGTGATTGTTTACGTATTTCTCTTATTTATCTGTATATATGAATGATTTCAGTCAATATTCTGTTTCAACCATCGGTGTACTTCCGCCTCCGGCACCTGCTTCCTTTTCGCATAATCCGACAACTGATCTTCCCCGATTCTGCCCACGCTGAAATAGCGGGATTCCGGATGGGCCAGGTAAAATCCGCACACCGAAGCCGCCGGAACCATCATCAGGGATTCCGTCAGGGTAACACCCAGTGTCGATTCCGCCTGCAGAATGCGAAACAGATTTCGCTTCTCGTCATGGTCCGGACAAGGGGGATAACCCGGTGCGGGCCGGATGCCACGATAGCGTTCTTTCAGCAGATCTTCCGGCGATAGTTCCTCATCGGCCGCATACCCCCAGGTTTTTTTTCGTACCCGTTGGTGGAGTGCTTCGGCCAACGCCTCAGCAAGGCGATCCGCCAGGATTTTAACCATCAACGCGCCGTACTCATCTCCCTCTTTATCAAGCTGCTGAACGGTGTGATCCAGTCCGATTCCGGCGGTAGTCACAAACAGTCCCACATGATCCTGAACGCCACTGGCGCCGGGTGCCACAAAATCAGACAGGCAATAGTTGGGCGAACCATCTTTCTTGACCTTCTGCTGCCGGAGCATACAGCAACGCTCCCGACCGTCCGGCGTGGTCAGAACAATATCATCCCCATCACTGCAGGCGGGGAACACGCCCCAAACCGCATGGCATTCCAGCAGTTTCTGTCCGGCAATCCGATCCAGCCAACCTGCGGCATCCTCCATCAATCGGCGTGCCTCATCGCCCCGTACCGGATCAGCCAATATGTCATCCACCGTCCCCTTGAATTCCCAGGCCAGCAGAAAATACTGCCAATCAATAAAGGGGATCAGCTGCGGGATATCCCAGCTTCTTTCTACATGCACACCCGGCATTGCCGGCCCGTCAGGCGCCCACTGAGACCATCCCCCTGCCGGCCGAAAACGATTTTCCCGGGCATCTGCCAACGACAGTAAATCGCTTGCAGCAGCACGTTTCGAACGCTGGTGCCGCTTGTGCTCATGAAAATCAGCCAGCTCCCTGACATAGTCCCGTTTACGTGACGAGAACAGGCTACCCAGCACGTCGATCGCACGGGACGCGTCCGGCACATGGACAACGGGGTTTCCATACACCGGATCAATCTTCACCGCCGTGTGAACAGCCGAGGTGGTTGCCCCGCCGATCAGCAGTGGCACATCCATCGCCCGCTTTTCCATTTCCTCCGCAACATGAACCATTTCGTCCAATGACGGCGTGATCAGGCCGCTGAGACCGACCGCGTCCGCATCGCAGGCTTCCGCCTCGTCCAGGATCCGGGAAGTCGGCACCATCACACCCAGGTCGATCACCTCATAGTTGTTGCAGCGCATGACCACCGCAACGATATTCTTGCCGATATCGTGGACGTCTCCCTTTACTGTGGCCAGTACAATTTTCTTCCGGTCCGTGGTACCGCCTTCAACATCACCCTGTTCCGATTCAATCCAGGGTGTCAACTGGCTCACTGCCTGCTTCATCACCCTTGCGCTGCGGACCACCTGCGGCAGGAACATCTGGCCCGCACCGAACCGGTCTCCCACCACGCTCATGCCGGCCATCAGGGGCCCTTCTATCACGGCGATCGCGCTGCCCAGATGCAAACGAGCTTCTTCAATATCTACTTCAAGATATTCCGTGTATCCTTTGATGATAGACTCTTTAATTCTTCCCTCGACGGTCATGGACCGCCAATCCGGTTTGTCCGTTTCGGACACTCCCTTTTGATCGCTCATGGCATCGGCAACTGCAAGGACCCGGTCCGTTGCATCCTGCCGGCGGTCAAATATCAGGTCTTCCAGTTTCTCCCGGAGATCCGGATCAATATCCGGATACCCCGGCATGGCCCCGGCATTGACAATGCCCATGTCCATCCCACGCCCGATAGCATGAAACAGGAACACGGCATGCATGGCCTCCCGAAGTGCCTGCCTGCCCCGGAAAGAGAAAGACAGGTTGGACACACCGCCACTGACCAGGCAGTCGGGGTATTGCTGCTTCAACGCTTCAACGGTCTCCAGGTAGTCCAGCGCATACCGGTCATGGTCCGCAATACCGGTACCGATCGCATAGATGTTGGGATCAAAAATAATATCGGCATCCACGTATCCGGCATCCTGAACCAGTCGGTCACGGGCGCGTGTCAATATATCAAGTCTATCTTTAACTGTTGTTGCCTGTCCACTCTCATTAAAGGCCATAACAACCACTGCTGCACCAAAGTCCCGGATTCTTCGTGCCTGTTCCAGGAATACCGTTTCCCCTTCCTTCAGGCTGATGGAATTGACCACCCCCTTCCCCTGGATACACTTCAGCCCCGCCTCCAGCACATCGAACCGGGAAGAGTCAATCATGACCGGCACCCGACCGATATCCGGATCGGCTGCCAGCATGTTGAGAAACCGGGTCATTTCAACTGGCGCATCCAGCATGGCGTCATCCATGTTGACGTCAATCATCTGCGCCCCGCTCATCACCTGTTGCCGTGCCACGGAAAGCGCCTCTTCATACCGGCCATCCCGGATCAGACGCGCAAATTTCCGGGAACCCGCCACATTGGTCCGCTCCCCGATGTTGACAAACAGGGATTCCGGCTTGATTTCCAGTGTTTCAAGACCACTGATCACACAATGGGACCGCTTTGCACCCGGTTTCCGCGGGGTCGCCCCGGCCAGCCTGTCGGCAATTGCCCGGATATGATCCGGCGTCGTACCGCAACAGCCCCCGGCCAGGTTCAGCCAGCCTTCCGCCGCGTAATCTGCCAGTACGTCCGCCATGAAAGCGGGAGATTCGTTGTAATTGCCCAGCTCATCGGGCAGGCCTGCGTTTGGATGCAGGGACACAAAACAGGAAACATTCCTGTGTATTTCTTTCAGATGGTCCCGCATTTCCCTTGATCCCAGTGCACAGTTGAGTCCGACACTGACCGGGTCCGCGTGTTCAACGGCATTACAGAACGCCGCTACGGTCTGCCCGGACAGGGTCCGGCCGCTGGCATCGCTCACGGTGACCGATATCATTACCGGCATCTTCCGGCCGGTTTCCCGTTCCAGGCGTCTGATCGCATGAATGGCCGCCTTGGCGTTCAGGGTGTCAAAGATCGTCTCCACCAGGAAGATGTCAGCGCCCCCGTCCTGAAGACCCCGTGCCGCTGTATGATAGGCCGATTCCAGTTGGTCGAAAGATACGTTCCGGAACCCCGGGTTTTCCACGTCCGGTGAAAGGGATGCCGTCCGGTTGGTCGGCCCCAGCACACCGGCAACAAGTCCGCCTGAACGGCCCGTCTGCTCCTGGTATGCAACCACCGCTTCTTTTGCGATTCGCGCACCGGTTTCGTTCAGCTCATAGGCCAGCGCTTCCATGCCATAGTCGGCCTGGGAAATGGCTGTGCTGTTGAACGTGTTCGTTTCGATGATATCGGCACCAGCCAGAAGATATTCCAGGTGGATCTCACGAATGACATCCGGCCGGGTCAGGGACAGGAGATCGTTGTTTCCCTTCAAATCCCGCTCCCAGTTTTCAAACCGGTCACCGCGGAAATCGGATTCCAACAGGTTTCGGCGCTGAATCATGGTTCCCATGGCACCATCCAGTATCAGGATCCGTTCTGCAAGCATCCCCGACAGCTGTTCCCTGGACAGTGTGGATATCATGGCAACCTCCCAATTTATCGGAATACCCGCATCATACCGACACCGCAGGCATCATGCAACAGGAGAACACGCAAACATCAATACCTGCCCGTTCCGGTCAATGGCTGAATTGTCTTTTGGTGGTTTTTCGATTGAAAGACAAAAAAATGGTGGGCGATACTGGGTTTGAACCAGTGACCCCTGCCGTGTGAAGGCAGTGCTCTCCCGCTGAGCTAATCGCCCACTTAAGCGGTATGCAGTATAGCCCAGCAATCCAGCCAGATCAAGTATATTTCAATTCTACCGCATCCACATTCAAATGGATGTCCAGACGGCAACCGGTTTTCCTTGATTTTGCCGATTGCGCCCCGGATAATGGGGACATTGAGATTGACCTGAGGAGGCCAGTGTGACAAGAGTACTGCAAAACCTGAAGCCTGAGCGGCTATGGTATCACTTTGAAGAAATGTCCAAAATTCCCCGTTGTTCCAAGCATGAAGAGAAGGTCATGCAATACCTGATCGACTATGCAAAGGAACAGGGCCTGGAATGGAAAATGGATGACGCGGGCAACCTGATGGTTGTCAAGCCGGCGGATCCCGGCATGGAAGACAAGCCGACCATCCTGATCCAGGGCCACGTAGACATGGTTTGCGAGAAGAACAAGGGTACCGAACACGATTTCATGAAAGATCCCATCAAGCTGATGATTGACGGCGACTGGGTGACGGCAGACGGTACCACGCTGGGCGCGGACAATGCCATCGGTGTTGCAGCCGGACTGGCCCTGATTGATGACAAGGAACTGAAAACCGGTCGTATCGAACTGTTGTCCACGTTTGATGAGGAAACCGGCCTGACCGGTGCATTCTCACTGGATCCCGCCCTGATCACCAGCAAAATCATGCTGAACCTGGATTCGGAAGAAGAAGGCGCCATTTATATCGGTTGCGCCGGCGGCCGGGATACCAACATGGAACTGCCCCTGACCGAAGAGGACCCCACGTTTGAAATGAAAGCCGTTGAACTGAAGATTTCCGGCCTCAAGGGCGGCCATTCCGGGCTGAACATTCATGAAGGCCGTGGCAATGCCCTGAAGCTGCTGGGCCGCGCGCTCTACAACCTGCAGAAGAGCTTCATTTTCAACCTGGCATCCATCGAAGGCGGGGACAAGCACAATGCCATTCCCCGTGAAGCCACTGCGATTGTCCTGGTCAACCATGATGTGGCCGAAGCCGTTGCAGATCACTTCAACGCCTTCTGTGATACGTTGAAAGCCGAATTCAAGCTGGTTGAACCGGATTTCGCCGCTGAGGCCAATGTCGTTGATGTACCGGAGACCATGTTTGACCTGATGTCAACCGATGACATCATTACCATGATGGTCACCATCCCCCACGGTGTTCTGGGTATGAGCCAGGCGGTTGCCGGCCTGGTGGACAGCTCCACCAACCTGGCTGCAGTAAATACCGAACATGGCAGCCTCCGGGTGCTCTGCAGCCATCGCTCTTCAATCGCTTCCGCCATTGACTGGATCGGCGACTGGCACCGTGCTATCGCGGATTCCATGGGCGCAGACATTGAACAGGGCAAGGGCTATCCCGGCTGGACACCGGACCCGGATTCCCGCCTCCTCAAGCTGGCAAAGGAATCATTCAAGGCGGTTATCAATGGCGAACCCGAAGTGAAAGCCATTCACGCCGGCCTGGAATGTGGCATTATCGGCGAAAAATGCGGCGGTCTGGATACCATTTCATTCGGTCCCACTATCCAGGGTGCCCATTCACCGGATGAACGGGTCGGCATTTCCAGTACCGAAGTATTCTGGAAATGCCTGCATAAACTGGTGGAAGATATTTATACGTCCTATTGATCAAAAAACAGCACAAATTTTGTAATTCTGGGGAGGGCGCGATGCCTTCCCCTTTTTCCTGCCCTGCCCGCTTAAACACCTAACAATTATTGGAAATCTGTTTGACATAAGGCCCGACATTGCTATAATGTCCACGCTTTGAGAACTACATGGAGGTCATGTAAGTATGCAGATCACGGAAGTCAATGTGACACCCATCAACAACGAGAAAAAGCTGAAGGGATTCGCGTCCATCGTATTCGACAACTGCTTCGTCGTCAGCGACATCAAGATCATCGAGACACCCCGTGCTGCCTTTCTTTCCATGCCGAGCAAGAAGGCATCCAACGGCAAGTTCCGTGACGTGGCCCATCCCCTGAATGCAGAAACCAGGCGGATGATTGAGGATCATGTATTTGACGCGTACCAGGAATTGACGGGACAGGAGCTGAAACGTGAGGGTGATGAGGACACCGACGTGGAAGCTGTTCCGGTAATTACAGAAACCGAATCAACCGTTGAAACAGTTGAACCTGTTGAGGCTGTTGAAGCTGCGGATTCGGTTTATGAAGATCCCGGGAAAAATGAGGATCCGGAAGACGAACCGGAAATCAGGACATCGGACATTCTCTCCGTGAAGGAGTTCGGTTACTGATTTTATTTTTGCTGGGGAGTAGCCAAGCGGCAAGGCAGCGGGTTTTGGTCCCGCCATTCGCAGGTTCGAATCCTGCCTCCCCAGCCACTTTATTCCACCTTGCGGGGGGTATTGATGAAACATCAGCCGCTGAAAGTATTTTCAGGCACATCCAATCCGGCAATCGCCGGGGAAATTGCGAATTATCTGGGCATTGAACTGGCCTGTATTGAATTGGGCACGTTCAGTGACGGGGAAATCTCCTGTCACATCACCGATAATGTCCGGGGTGCTGATGTTTACCTGATCCAGTCCACCTGCCAGCCGGCCAATGACAACCTGATGGAGCTGTTGATTACCATCGACAACCTCAAACGGGCAAGCGCCGGTCGGATTACTGCCGTTATTCCCTACTTTGGATACGCCCGCCAGGACCGGAAGCACAAACCCCGTGTCCCCATAACGTCCAAGCTGGTGGCGGATTTGCTGGAACGTGCCGGCGTGTCCCGTGTGATTACCATGGACCTGCACGCCAATCAGATTCAGGGATTCTTCAATATTCCGGTGGATCACCTCTACAGCTCTGCCGTAATCATCGGTTTTATCCGGTCCATGAATATCACTGATCTCTGTGTCGTAGCGCCGGATGTGGGTGGCGCGGAGCGTGCCCGGGCATATTCCAAACGGCTGGATGCTCCCCTGGCCATTGTAGATAAGCGCCGCGAACGGGCAAATGAGTCTGAGGTTGTGAACATTGTCGGACAGGTGAAAGATCGCAATGTTCTGATTATTGACGATATTATCGACACAGCCGGCACGTTGGTCAAAACCGCGGCCGTATTGAAAGATAAGGGTGCCAAGTCAATCATTGCAGCGGCTACCCATGGGGTGCTGTCCGGCCCGGCCATGGAAAGGCTGAATACATCCTGTATTGACAAGGTCTACATTACCAATACCATTCCGTTTGACCCGGAATGTGATTCGAAACAGAAAGTAAGCGTGCTGTCCGTAGCCAACCTCTTCGGGGAAGCCATCAAACGGACACACGAAGAAACATCGATCAGTTCACTATTTATCTGATGACATTGGAGGAAGATATGGACAAGCAGTACATCGAAGTACAACCCAGAGAAACAACGGGTAAAGGCCACAACCGGAGATTACGTCGTGAAGGCCTGATTCCCGGAATCGTTTACGGCGGTGACCGGGGATCCATCCCCATTTCCATCGAAGAACGGGAAGTATTCAATATGCTTCACGCGGAAACCGGTTCCAACACCGTCCGGACGCTGAAACTGGCCGGAACCGACCGGAAACGGATCGTCATGATCAAGGATTACCAGATGGACGCCATTACCCGGCGCATCCAGCACGTGGATTTTCTGCGTGTGAAGGAAGACCAGGAAGTTACCGTTAACATCCCGGTCAAACTGGTCGGTACCGCATATGGTGTAAAAACCGAGGGCGGCATGGTCGACTTCGTCAGCCGCGAACTGGAAATTACTGTCAAGGTTACCGAAATTCCGGCGGAAATCGAAATTGACGTTACCGAACTCCGCATCGGAGACTCTGTCCGTCTGAAAGATATCACCTTAGAGAACGGTGAGTTCACCCACGAGGAAGACACGCTGGTTGTGAAGGTTGAAGAAATGCGCGCCCACAAGCTGGAAGCCGAAATCGACGAACTGGAAGGCGAAGAAGGCCTGGAAGAAGGCGAAGCACCAGAAGAAGGCGAAGAAACTCCCGCAGCCGAGGAGGCAGCAGAGTAGCGCTGTCATGGTTATCATTGCAGGTTTGGGGAATCCGGGACGGCGGTATCAGAACACCCGCCACAATCTCGGGTTCCTTTTTTTGGATTACATCGGTATCCGACAGAAAGACAAGTCCCGTTTCACGCCCAAACTGAGTTTTGTCTGGCGCAAAACGGAATTGTTCGGGGAAGATGTGGTCCTGGTCAAACCGACAACATATATGAATCGAAGCGGATTTGCCATCCGTGATGCCCTGGATTCATTTGGTGCGCAACAGCAAGACCTCCTGATCTGTTATGATGACCTGGATCTGCCCCTGGGACGTATCCGCATTCGGAACAAGGGTTCCGCGGGTGGTCACAAAGGCATACAGAACATTCTCAATGTCCTGGGCTCGGACGAATTTCTCCGTTTCCGTTTCGGTATTCAAACGGAAGAACGTCAGCAGCAGGAAACCGTTGATTATGTGCTGGGTCGCATCCTGGAATCAGAGCAGGAAGCCGTTGAAAGTGCATTCGAAGACGCTTATAATGCACTGCATCTGATGCTGACAGAGAAAAACATCGAAAAAGTAATGCAAAACTATAACAAACGCGTTTAGGAGGTAGTTGGTTTGACTTTGGAAACAATCATTTATCTTGTTCCAGTCAGTGGGGTACTGGCACTGGGATTTGCCCTGTGGAAATCCATGTGGATTTCAAAACAGCCGGAAGGCAATGACCGAATGCGGGAAATCGCATCCTACATCAGAGAAGGCGCCATGGCGTTTCTGTCCCGCGAATACAAGGTTCTGGCGGGTTTTGTCGTACTGGTTGGCATTCTCCTGGTCGTCGGCAACTATTCCAATCCCTCCGGCCATCCGTTTATCGCCCTCTCCTTCATTGTTGGCGCCATCTGCTCCGCACTGGCCGGCTATTTCGGCATGCGGGTCGCCACCATGGCCAATGTCCGTACCACCAATGCCGCTAAGGAGAAGGGACTGAGCCACGCGCTGGCCATCGCATTTTCCGGCGGGTCCGTCATGGGGATGGCCGTGGTTGGTCTGGGCGTTCTGGGCCTCAGTGGTCTGTTCATTTTCTACACCAAGTATTTCAACCTTTCATTCTCGGATGTTGACGGACTCAAGAAAGTACTGGCCATCCTCAGCGGATTTTCCCTGGGTGCCAGTTCCATTGCATTGTTTGCCCGCGTGGGCGGCGGCATTTATACCAAGGCCGCGGATGTGGGAGCCGACCTGGTGGGTAAAGTGGAAGCGGGTATTCCGGAAGATGACCCGAGAAACCCCGCTGTCATCGCGGACAATGTGGGGGACAACGTCGGTGATGTGGCCGGTATGGGCGCAGACCTGTTTGAATCCTACGTGGGTGCCATCATCAGCGCCATGGTGCTGGGCGTGTCCATGCAGGGACAGCAGTTGAACTATATCGTTATGCCGCTGATCCTGGCCGCAGCCGGTATTGTGGTTTCCATCCTCGGAACATTCTTTGTTCGTACACGGGAAGGCGGAAACCCGCAGACTGCCCTGAATATTGGTACGTTCGGTGCCGGCGCCATCATGGCGATAGCATCGTTCTTTATTATCCGTATGTTTGTACCGGACCAGGCACTACGCATGTTCCTGGCGGTGGTAACCGGGCTGGTTTCCGGAATCCTCATCGGCCTGATCACCGAACATTACACCTCAGACGCAAGGAAGCATGCCCGTAACATTGCAAAGGACTCCATAACGGGTACAGCCACCAACATCATCAGCGGCCTGGCAGTGGGCATGCGCTCCACCACCCTGCCCCTGGTAATTCTGTCCGTAACCATCGTTGCATCTTTCTCGCTGGCCGGTCTGTACGGCATTGCCATCGCGGCACTGGGTATGCTGGCAACCACCGGCATTCAGCTCGCCGTTGATGCCTATGGTCCCATCGCGGACAATGCCGGCGGAATCTCTGAAATGTCCGGTCTCGGTGAAGATGTCCGGGACATTACAGACAAGCTGGATGCCGTGGGCAACACCACCGCTGCAATCGGAAAGGGTTTCGCCATTGGTTCCGCAGCCCTGACAGCACTGGCCCTGTTCAATGCGTTCCGGACTACCGCCAACATCGAACACATCAATGTGGATGACCCGTTTGTCATGTCCGGCCTGTTCATCGGTGGCATGCTGCCCTTCCTGTTCTCTTCCATGGCCATGAACGCTGTGGGTGATGCGGCATTTGACATGATTGAAGAAGTCCGTCGCCAGTTCAAGGAGATCCCCGGTCTGCTGGAAGGCACAGGCAAAGCCGACTATGCCCGCTGCGTGGACATTTCCGCGGCTGCGGCTATTCGCAGAATGGTGGTTCCCGGTCTGATCGCAATCTTTGTGCCGGTAATTTTCGGTTTCGTCAACAAGGAAATGCTGGGCGGCCTCCTGGCCGGTGCCACGGTCAGCGGTGTGTTGATGGCCATCTTCATGGCCAACGCCGGTGGCGCGTGGGATAACGCAAAAAAGCACATTGAAACCGGTGCCCATGGTGGCAAGGGATCGGACGCCCACAAAGCTGCTGTGGTGGGTGACACCGTTGGTGATCCCTTCAAAGACACCGCAGGCCCGTCTCTGAATATCCTGATTAAGTTAATGGCAGTGGTTGCGCTTGTCATTGCGCCATTGCTCTGATACAATCCGTCAGTCCTTGGGAGCCGCGGGATGCGGCTCCCTGTTCAAGCCATAAGGAGGAATAGACATGAGCTTGTATGAAGCACTGATTCTGAGCAGTGCGCAGCTCTCCCAGGAAGACCAGGAAGCCCTGGTTGAACGCTATGGCAGCGTGATCTCGGAGAACGGCGGTACGCTTCAGAAAACCGACCCCTGGGGCAAACGTGTCCTGGCCTATGAAATCAACAAAGAAACCGAAGGTTACTACACCCTGTATGAATTCGAAGGGAATGGTGACCTGGTCAAGGAACTGGAACGTCGTCTGAAGATTGACGAAACCATCCTTCGCCACATGGTTATCAGCAAGGATCACGACATTCGTCTGCAGGCAAAAGCCGATGCGAAGAAAAGTCGTCGAACCAAAAAACCGGCTCCTGAAGCTGCTGTGCAGACCGAGCCCGAAGCAGAAACAGAGGAGGCATAACCATGGCAGGACCACAGCGTGGCGGCGGCGGTGGTGGCAGAAGACCCCGCGGCAAAGGTCGTTTCTTTTTCCGGAAGAAAAAGTTCTGTAAATTCTGTGCTATCGGACAGGATGTAATTGATTACAAAGACACCAACCTGCTGAGAAACTATCTGCTGGAAGGTTCCATGATCGCGCCCCGTCGTGCGACCGGCACCTGTGCAAAGCACCAGCGCAAGGTACAGAATGCCATCAAGCGTGCCCGCACGATGGCGCTTTTGCCCTACGTATCTGAATAATGCGCGATGCAGTGAAGCCGTTTCTGGCTTTGACGGTTTCATTGTTCGCATTGAATGTCCTGGGACCGGCGGCACTTGTGCTGCCGGTCGCTTTTTGTATCTTTCACCGAAAACTGTCATTATTTCAGATGACCATGGCCGCACTCATCAGCGGCATTGCGCTGTTTTTCTTTCCCCAGCCCCCACCGGGCCGATACCTCTCTCTGCTGCATCACACAACGGCCTGTGCCGGTTTCCTGACCTTTCTGGCCCGAATCCGGGATCCTGAACCGGATCCCAACCGGACGCTGCTTCCGCCAATTATCGTTACTTTCATTGTGTCCGCTGTCGCCGTTGCGCTGTATCCCATGATCATGGGAAGCGGACTTGCAGCAGACATGGCTGCTCTGCTCCAGCAGGAGGCGTTTCAACTGACCCAGCCCATGCAGACAGCCATGGCACAGCTGGGCAACCTCATTGTCGGCATTGTTGCAACCTGGCAAATGTTGTTGCTGGTTCTGAACATCTACCTGTTCCAACGGATTACCGGCACCTTGGTCGGTTTTCGAAATCTCAGACTGCCATTTGTCACCATCGCATTCTTCATCATTCTCGGCATATGCTACATTTTTTCAGGGATACTTTCTGTCCTGCCCGGATGGATTGCCAACCCCAGTGCCAACCTGCTGATTGCGTTCACCGCACTTTACTATCTCCAGGGCCTGTCCGTAGCCGTATTCTTCATCGAAAACCTGAAGATCCCGAGAATTGCGCGGATGGTGTGTTACCTGATTCTCCTGATCCAACCCGGTCCGATGCTCGTGATTGCGGTGGGTTTTGCTGAACCGTGGGTTGAATTCCGTACACGATTCCCTATAATCAAGTCGTAACTCGCGCATCATTTCCGGAGGCAGATCAATTGTACCGAGACCATAGCATTACCGTCGTTATCCCGTGCCTGAATGAAGAAGAGGCCATCGGCAAGGTATTGAATGATGTACCTGACTTTGTTGAAGATATTATTGTCGTTGACAACAATTCCACGGACCGGACACCGGAAATTGCGGCATCCATGGGTGCAACCGTTGTCGGGGAGACCCGCCGGGGATATGGTCGGGCCTACAAATCCGGTTTTGAGAAAGCCCGGGGCGATATCATCGTGACACTGGACGGTGATCACTCCTACCCGGTCCATGACCTGAAACGGCTGCTGGATGTTTTCTTCGAATATGATGTGGATTTTCTGTCCTGTTGTCGATTTCCCATCATGAACGCTGAAGCCATGTCCTTCAAACATTGGATCGGGAACCAGGTACTCTCCCTGGTCATGTCCGTTCTGTACAAGACACCTATCGAAGATTCCCAGTCCGGCATGTGGGTGTTCCGCAGACGTGTACTTGAAGAGATGAAATTGCGCAGTGACGGCATGCCGTTTTCAGAGGAAATCAAGATCGAGGCACTGCGAAACAAGAACATCCGGTTCAAAGAGGAACATATCAAATATTCGGCGCGGAAAGGTGAAATCAAATTGCGGCCATGGCGGGACGGTATCCGGAACCTGCTCTATTTATTCCGTAAGCGTATCGCACCATGACAGACCCGGAACCCAGACAATATTCCGTCTCTACTTCCGTCATCATCGTCAACTACAACGGACGCCACCTGCTGAAAAAGTGCCTGGCATGCCTGTCTCTTCAGGACACCCGTGATTTTGAAGTCATCGTGGTGGACAATGGTTCGCGTGACGGTTCCGTCAACTGGCTGCAGGCACTGCAGTATCCCTGGCTGAAACTGGTACTGCTGGACCGGAACACCGGGTTCGGTATCGCGAACAATCGTGGATTTGACGTTTCAAGCGGTGAAAATATTGTCATCCTGAACAATGACACCGAGGTTCAGCCCGATTTCATCCGAACCATAACGGCCCCGTTACAGAATCCGGATATTGACATGGTGGCGCCGCTGATTGTCTACAAAGACAATCCCCACATCGTGGACAAAGCGGGCGGTCACCGTCTGTACCCGGATGGTCTGAACAGGGGTCGTGCATGCGGTCGGCCATTGAAACAGAAGCACACGAAACCCGGCTCTTGTTTCTACCCGGATGGCTGTGCCGCCGCATTCCGGCGATCCTTACTGGAGTCCGCCGGTTTTTTTGATGAAGGCTTTTTTCTTTACGGTGAAGATACCGAACTCGGTCTGCGATACCGCCGGTTCGGCGCCAACTGCTATTATCAGCCCGACGCCCGTGTGTATCATGTTCACTCCGCCACCGCCGGCAAGTACAGCCCCCAGAAAGCGTATTTCGTGGAACGGAACCGATATCGCATCCTGTTTCTCTGCTTTCCGTGGACATGGATTCTGCTGTCTCCCCTCTTTACCCTGGTCCGATATGGATTCCAGGGGGTTGCCGCGCTCGTCGGTATCGGCTCACCCGGCGCATTTTCCAGCAACCATTCCCATGGAGAACTCCTGGCTACCCTCTACCGTGCCAACCGGGATGGTATCCGCATGATCCCGGACTTGCTGCGGACGAGAAAAGAGCGCAGGCACCTGTTTCGGACCGGTACATGGCGATTCACCGGTTTCCTGTTTCGACACTTCCTTTCCCCATTGGAGATTGCATTCCGAAAATGACAGGCCGCGACGCTTGCCCGCTTGGCACCGCTCCGTTATAATGTTGAAAACCGGAGGATAAGGTATCGTATGGATCTCAAACAGGCGAAAGTGTTTGGTTTTGTTCTGGATGTGGTACTTCCCGCAGTGTATCTGCTGATGGTCCTGCTCATTCATCCCCATATCAAACCCATTGCAAGCCAGGCGTATATTGACGGAATCGGTTATCTGTTCACAATTGTAGCCATGGTCACTCCCCTTGCAGCATGGAAGCTGTACCGGAAAGGCGGTAAGACCATCCAGTTCAGACTGGTGGGTTACGCGTCCTATCAATTACCGGCCACCCTGGGGCTGGTCTATTTTCTGATCGGTGGCAAGATCCGGTATGTGATCGGCTTCATGGTCCTTACCGCCGGATATTATCTGTTTCTCGATCAGTTGGTATTCGGAGAGTCAGAATGAAACGATATGTCTTTCTGATCCTGGTCCTGTCCGGGCTGCTCATGTGGGGATGCGGAACCGAGTCAAAGACGCCCGTTCCTCCCCCGGATACAACCGGACAAACTGCCCTGACGCCTGCGGACGGTGATCAGCTCATCAGCGTCACTGGTTCCATTCAAACATTGAATTTCCTGGAATCTTTCGACACCGATCAACTGGATGTGGTCTACCTGGTGTCCGATCCACTGCTCACTTTCGGCAAAGATCTGCAGATGGTACCCCGCCTGGCTGAAAGCTGGGAGGTGTCAGCGGACCATACCGAGGTTACTTTTTATCTCCAGAAAAACGCCACCTTTCATGATGGTACACCCTGTACAGCCGCAGACGTGGTGTACAGCTATGAGCGGTCCCTGGATCCCGAAATTCTCTGGGGCACATACCGCACCAACTTTGAACTGGTGAAATATGTAAGAGCTGTTGATCCCTATACGGTCCATGTCAAATACACGCAACCCGTATCCAATCCGCTATCTTCATTCATCGATTTCTTCATTATTCCCAAGCACATCTATGACCGGCCCGATGTTCCCTTCAAGGACAACCCGGCCAACTGGAAGCCCGTCGGTACCGGCCCGTACAGAATGGTATCCTGGGAGCCCAACGTTGAAATCGTGCTGGAAGCCAACGAAGCATACTTTGACGGACGACCCCACCTGGACCGCATCATTTTCAAGATTGTGGATCAGAACGCCATGACCTTTGACATGATGCTCAACGGTGAGTTGGACCTGGTTCCCATATCCACCATGGAATGGCAGTTCCGAACATCCTCTGAACGATTCGTTTCGTCTTTCCAGAAGCGAAAATACTTTCTCCTGGCCTTTTTCTTCACGGCATGGAATGTGGACAATCCGTTCTTTTCCGATCCCACAATCCGTCGGGCCATGGCCCACTTTTGTGACCGCAAATCGTTCAACGATACAAACTTCTTCAGCCAGTATCGGATAGCCGCGACACCGGTTCACCCGGAGTCCCCGTTTTTCAATTCAGACATCCGCCCCTACCCCTTTGAACCGGACACCGGCGACCGCCTGCTTGCAGATGCGGGTCTGACCGACATTGATGGCGATGGCATTCTTGAAAATAAGGACGGCGTTCCGTTCCGGTTTGACTTTCTCCTGTCTGCATCCGATGAACGTGCAGAGCGGTTCGCTGAGTTCTACCAGTCCTCCCTCGCCGATCACGGCATCAACATGAACATTGTGAAGGTGGACGATGCCTCCTACCAGGACAGGCTGAATGATCGCAAATTTGATGCGTATTGGAGCGGATGGGTCACCGGTGTGGACGCGGATTTTCTGATCTCCATTTTCCGGACACCCAGCGAAACGGAAAGCTATAACAATACCGGTTACTCCAATCCGGAACTGGATGCCCTGCTGGACAACGCGGACAAGGAATTGGATCCCGATGTCCGGAAAGACTTGTACGTACAGGCCCAACAGATCATACACGAGGACCAGCCGTACCTGTTCCTGTACTATCCAGCCGCCCTGATTGCGGTTCACAATCGTTATCGCGCGCTTCAGCCGTCCGCCAGGGGCATTTTCCGGTGGTATCCGGGCATCAAGGATGCCTATGTTCCGGAACCACTTCAACAGAAAGTCACCCGGTAAACGGTCGCTGCAGTGGTCTGGCGTCGGTTCTGGTGGGTTCGCAGCCTGCTTACGCAGCTGTTGACTTTTCTGATTGTACTTTTTCTGATTTTCTCCCTGATCTACCTTGCCGGAGGAACAACCGTCATGCCCACCGACCGCAGGGCCGATATAAAACGGGTGGAACGTCCGGAAAATCCAACACTACTGGAACTGCCCACTGCCTATTTAGCCTGGCTGGGTAACGCGGCCCGCCTGGACTTTGGACAGTCATTCGTCTCCCGCCAACCCGTGAACCGGCTCATCTGGGAAAGACTGAAGAACACCATTGCACTCAACGTGTATTCCCTGCTGATCATGATCCTGGCCGGGGTAACGCTTGGCATATTCGTTGCCTTCCGTTCCCGTCACAAGACCCACCCATCCGAGTGGTTCCTCTATATACTCTATGCAATCCCGGATTTTGTGCTGGGAATCGTTGTGCTGAGCATCTTCTCGTTCCACCTGGGATGGTTCCCGTCCCATGGCCTGCGGGGGTTTGCCACCACAATCAACCCCGACACAAACTGGTTTCAATTGCTGCATCATATGACACTGCCCGCCATTACCCTGGCAGCATCCGGCATTGTGTTTCTCGCCCGATTCACCAAAACATCGGTGCTGGAACTAATGGATGCGCCCTTTGTCTTTGCCATGCGGAGCCGGGGGGTTCCCCAGAACAAAATTCTGTTTCGGGTTTTCCGCAACAGTCTTGTTCCGTTCATGACACTCAGTGGCTTTATTATCCCTGCCCTCGTTGGCGGCGCCGTGGTCATTGAATCCCTGTTCTCATTCCCCGGGATCGGGAAGACCTTCTATGATGCCATCCTGATCCGTGATTATCCCATCATCCTGGCGATCACAATGGTCAACACGGCGTTTGTCTACATCGGCATGGCCTTGTCCGCCATCTTCGTCCGCATGGCCGACCCGAGGACTCGATATGAAATGGCCGATTAGAATCGCACTGACATATATCATTATTCTCGCACTGGTTACCATGTTCATTCCACTCCTGGTTCGGACATCCATCACCCACCAGGTACATCCCGCCTCGGAATCCATGCAGGAACAGGGATTATTTCCGTTGTGGAAATGGTCTCCCTTCCGGGTTAATCCCGAACATGCGTTACAGTCCCCCTCATCGGTTCATCCCCTGGGTACGGATATGCTCGGCCGGGACCAGCTTGCCCGTCTGCTGCTGGGCGCCCATGTTTCTTTCCTGATTGGTCTCATGGCAACCCTCATCTCCCTGCTGATCGGGATCCCGATCGGTGCGCTGTCCGGCCTGTTCGGCGGCTTACCCGATCGGTTGTTCAGCCGATTCGTCGAAGCATTCTATGCACTGCCCGTGTTTTTCCTGCTGGTGTTGATTGCCGGTCTCATGCGCCTGGACATACTGTCCCTTGCTTTCATCCTGGGTGTTCTGGGATGGGTCGTACCGGCCCGTTACATGCGAAATGAGACTGCGCGACTCAGAAACGCTGATTTTGTCCGCTATTCCCGGGCCACCGGCGCCACCTTCCGGCACCTGCTGCTCAAGCATCTGATCCCCAACGGCATCGGCCCGGTTGTGATATCCGCCAGTTTCAACATGGCCAATCTGATCCTGGTTGAAGCCACCTTGAGCTTCCTCGGTCTCGGTGTACAGGCCCCCACGCCCAGTTGGGGCGGGATGATCATGGATGGCTCCCGTACCATCCGGGTGGCACCCTGGCTGCTGATTCCGCCGGCGCTGATGATCTTCTTTTCTATTTTCAGTTATGACATTCTCAGCCAGTATCTCAAGGAACGTTTCCGCTCCCCTGCCGACAATTGATCCTGTGCTAGAATCGGTGTGACAACTTCGGGGAGGGAACGATGAAACGAGTCCTGATTTCCTGCATTCTCATTATGTTAACCATGTCCATGGCTGCAGCATCCGACAAACGGGCACTCACGTTGGAAGACCTCTATCGCGTGCGGTATCCGGGTGCGCTGACCATTTCACAGGACGGCAGGGAAGCCCTGTTCACCCTGTCCACCAGCGACCTCAGGAAGGGAACATCAGACACCAATATCTGGCGGATGAACCTGATCAACCAATCCGTTCAACAACTCACGTTCCACGAAAAGGCAGATTATTCTCCGCATTATTCCAAGGACGGAAAATGGATCTATTTCATTTCAAACCGGAACGAAGGCCCCCAACTCTGGCGGATGGCAACCGGTGGCGGCGAACCCCGGCAATTGACCCATTTTGAGACCGGCATTTCATCACCTGTTCTGTTGCCGGACGGCCGACACATCCTGTTTTCCTCCTTTGTTTTTCCGGAATGCGGAGCAGACAGTGACTGCAATCGTAAATATCAAAAAAGATTGGACAACGGACCTGCCCAGGGTCATTATGCAACCAGCCTGTTGTACCGGCATTGGAATCACTATCGGGACTGGACCTACAGCCACATTTTTGAACTGGATATGGAAACCGGTGAAATACGGGCCCTTACAGACGGGAAGACTGATTTTCCCTGTTACGGCGGCAGCATGGTGCTGTCACCGGACGGGACACAGCTGTGTGTTACCGTAAACAACGATACCAACAAGGCGGAATCCACCAACACCGACCTGCTCCTGATCAATCTCAAGTCCGGCAGAAAGACCGACCTGACTTCCGCAAATCCGGCCTACGATGGCGATCCGCAGTTTTCTCCCGACGGCCGCTACCTGGCCTACCGATACCAGAAAATTCCCGGCTATGAATCCGATCGTTTCCGCCTGGCTGTGTACGACTTGAAAGAAAAGCGGACAACCTTTCTCACCGAGAGTTTTGATAACTGGATCCAGGAAGTTCATTGGGGTCCGGACAGCAAGACCATCTACTTTACGGCCCCCGAGAAGGGCTACACGCCCCTGTACCGGATTTCAATGACAGATGGTGCCCTGAAAAAGCAACTGGACGGCCATGTGCTCCACAGTTTCCGGGTTACATCGGACAACCGGGTTGTCTTTATCCGGTCATCGGTGGGAGAGCCCCATGAAATATGGTCCTTCATGCCCGAAAAAGAACGGAAAGCCAGTCAAATTTCCTCGTTCAATGCCCCTGTTGCGGAAGAAGTGGATATCCGGCCCGCTGAAATCATGTGGTTCGAGGGGGCAGACGGCCGCCAGATCCAGACATTTGTGGTCAAACCCCACGACTTTGATTCTGCGAAAACCTATCCGCTGATCATCAATGTTCACGGGGGGCCCCAGATGATGTGGGCAGATTCCTTCCGTGGAGACTGGCAGGTCTACCCCGGCTCCGGGTATGTCGTTGCCTTTCCCAATCCCCATGGCTCCACGGGATACGGCCAGGAATTCACAGCCGCAATTTCCCGGGATTATGACGGCAGGGTCATGACGGATGTCCTGGCTGTCACGGAGGGGTTGGCCGCACTGCCTTACGTTGACAAAGAACGAATGGGGGCAATGGGCTGGTCCTGGGGCGGATACGCCATGATGTGGCTGGAAGGTCAACAACAGCCGTTCAAGGCCCTGGTTGCCATGATGGGCATTTTTGATCTGAAATCCATGTACTATGCGACTGAAGAACTCTGGTTCCCCGACTGGGACAACGGGGGTACACCTTGGGAAAACGACGCCTATTACCAGCGTGCCACCCCATCAAATTATGTAGAAAACTTCAAAACACCCTGTCTGGTGATTACCGGTGAGCGGGATTATCGTGTCCCCTATACCCAGAGTCTCCAGTTCTTCACAGCCCTGCAGAAGATGAATGTGCCCTCCGAACTGATTGTCTTTTCCAATGATGGTCACTGGCCCGATACCGTAAAATCCATGCCCATCTACTACAATGCGCACCTGGAATGGTTCCACAAATACCTGGGAGGGGACCCGGCGCCATTCGTGACAGAAAACATGCTGCGCAACATCGCATTTGAACCCATCGATTAATCAAGCATCCTGCAGACAAAAAGACGGGGCAGCCCGAAAGCTGCCCCGTCTTGCGTATACCTGATATCTGCTAATTCTTGAATGAAATCTCCACGTCTTCCCGATCGGATTCTTCCGCTTCGAACAGGGGAAACTTGTCCAGTTTCATCATTCCGGCAAGAATTACTTCCGGGAACTGTTCGATTACGGTATTGAAATTGGTGACGGTGAAGTTGTACATTTCCCGCCTGTCTGCGATTGCATTCTCGATTTCCGAAATGCGCCGTTGCAGGTTCAGGAAGTTTTCATTGGCCTTCAGTTCAGGATAATTCTCGGAAAGGGCAAACAACTGCTTCAGGGCGCCGGTGATCATGTTGTTCGCTTCCAGTTTTTCCTCAATGGAACCGGCCGACACATAACGGTTCCGGGCCTGGATTACCCGTTCCAGGGTTTCCTTCTCATGCGCCGCATACCCCTTGACAACCTCCACCAGTTTCGGCAACTCATCATGGCGCTGCTTCAACAGCACATCAATGTTTGCAAAGGACTGGGGGACCTGGTTCTTCAAAGCGATCAACCGGTTGTACAGTCCCACAACGTAGGCCGCACCTACGATGATCAGGAACAAGATCACACCCAATACAACGATTCCCGTCATGCTCACCTCCCGACAAGCTTTATCAGCAGAATTGTGGTTATTACAAACGAAACGAGTCCAACCGTCAGGAACACGGGTATGCGCCAGCTCAGCCGACTGATCACATGGTTCTCGGGATCATTGGAGACAAGGAATACCGGCGTATCCCGATGATAATCGATGATCAAACCAAAACTCTGACCCCTTTTTACCATGTGTTCCATGAATGTCCTGCGCAATTGCGGAATGGCGCGTTCCCATTCCATTTCATCCAGTTTACCGTCCCCGTTCAGGTCAAATCGTTCGACCACATCCCGGTCCCGCTTCACGGTGGACACATATTCACCAAACAACCGGATGGGACTGGCCGGTGTAGCGGTGCCCATGACATAAACCGTTTGACCCTCCTGGAGATATTCTTCGATATACCGTGTATCGGAACCGCCGAAAGAAGGAATACCCGCCATCATGGATGCGTAGGTATGATCTGTCTTGTACTTGGTGGTCAACATCAGTTCCGCGTTCTTGAGGTTCATGGAGATGATTCCGGTCCCGTCATCCAGGAAACAGCTTTCCGGAAACGCCTCACCCACCTCCACCGTCCGCCACTTGTGGCCGTCCTGGGTCTTGATCCGACGTTGTTTCGTATAACGGAAACATACACACCTGGCACCCGAAATGGGGGACACGAACAGCCTGTTGGCATGGATCCGACCCGTAACCTCCACGAATCCGGCCGAGACAGATCGCAGTTTTGAGGTGGGCATATCGGCCACCAGCCGCTTCAGGTTCAGCGTCTTGAAAAACCGGTAGGTCCCACCCAGGCAGACAAAACCGAACGCGCCAACCGTTAGCCAGAGGCTGGCCAGCTCGAATGCACCGATGATCATAATCACAAATACCGACAACAGCACGCGTCCATCAAAAATCCCCACATGACCGCGCTGAAACCAGGTGCGCTTCCACAGTTCCCATCCCCGATAGGTCTTGTATTTCATCGTAATTTCAGCATCATCCGCCACTGCATCGTCAATGAACCGTCGAGGCAATTCCTGCCCCTTCAAACCGTTCCCGGCTGCCAGGGAAAGCAGAGCCGCGTAGGTATTCCGGTCACCGCTCAGAATCGTGCCCATGGAGCGGAAAGAAGAATCCGTGGCGATATCTGTTGCCCGGGTCACCAGCGCTTCCAGGAAAGATATGCATCGGTGACGGGCCGAATAACGACTGAGATTGGACAGTCCCTCCACGGTTACGTGATCAGACGCAACGATAAACGCACGCTCGGGTGTTGCCAGGATAAACCAGTCCGACTTGATCAGGTTCCGCTTCATGGATCCGTCATCCCATTTGCCGGATCCGGCCAGGATCATGGGCGTCGTGAAGTCCACCGGTACTTTTCCGTCAGGCGTATCCAGCACAAAATGCCCGTCATTTACGGCGATACCACGCACATGGGACACGGGCACTGCATCCAGTTCATCCGAACTGGTATACAGAAACGGCCAGCTGTTTGCTGCAAACCCTTCTGTAACCGGCTCCACCTGCTCCAACACCATGCTTCTGCGCACACATCCGATACCGTCTCCCACGATGCTGTTTCGCAGGGTGGCCACATCCAGACCGGTATCCCGGGAAAGATCACCCAGAGCTTCCACATTCAACGTATGAACGTCCGGGTCAATTGTGGGTGAGAATATGTAGTACGCTGTCTGTTTCATGAGTCGTCCTGACAGTATTATAACGGGCCGCTCGCAATTAACGTACCCGAAATCAGTACAATCCGAACGTCTTTTTTATTCACGCGGTGTGGAACCACTCACCGGATCTATCACCCGATAGCCTTCCGGGATCAGTTCTTCAAAGGGCAATCCCTCGGACAGGTATACCGCGAAAGCTGTGGCGTAAGCATCCGCCAGCACACCCGATGGACCCATTACGGTAATGGATCTGCACTGGTTTGCCGGCCATCCTGTCATGGGATTGATGATGTGGGAATATCGTTCTCCCTGAATTGTTACGTAGCGTTCATAATTGCCGGATGTCATAACCGCTCCGCCGTCCAGTGTAATGGTACGACGCAGTCCGTCACTTGCCGGCGACTGAATACCAATTTCGAAGGGCACCGGTTCCGGTCGGTCATCATAGGCCACCAGGTCTCCACCCGCGTTGACCAGGCCCCTCCGGATCCCGTAAGATTTCAGGATCGCAACACCCTCATCACAGAAATATCCCTTGGCAATCCCCCCCAGGTCAATGGACATGCCCGGGTACCGGAAAAACACTGTGTGGTTTTCTGTCTTCAGGACAACTTTCTCCAGACCCGTCAAACGGCGTGCATCTTTCAGTATGGCCGCGTCAGGCAATCGGTCCACCGCAGCCGCAGCCTTCCACGCCCGGATTAATGGCCGCACAGTGGGGTCATACGCACCGCCGGTTTCAGTCCAGACCTGTTTTGCCGATTGCAGCACCTGCCATGTGTCATCGGCCACAGCAACGGGCACGATGCCGGCGTTCCGGTTGATTTCAGACGCCAGGCTGGTTTCCCGGTAAGTACTCATCTCCTGTTCCAGGGCCTCAAAACGGGCTTCCACGGCCAACGCCGCCCGCTGAAATACACCCCTGGAGGTGTCATAGCCCTTCACCTCCACCGGGATCCCCCCCATGGCAACAAACGTATACTGCAGTTCCGCAAAATGCCGCCAGTTCCGATTGTAAAACCAGAAGGAAATCAGCAGCAGAATTGTCAGAATAATGAAATATACACGTTTCATGGGGTCAGCATAGCACGGGGCGGGAACATTGTCCCGCCCCCTTTATCGTTCAGAATTTTACCAGGCCGGCAAATCCCATGAATGCCATGGAAAGAATGGAGGCGGAAATCAGGGCCGCCGGCATGCCTTTGAAAATTTCGGGTATGTCCGCCGTATCCAGACGTTCCCGGATACTGGCAAACATCACAATTGCAATCAGGAAGCCAATGCCCGTCGCAATGGCAAACACCAGCGCGGTCAGAAAACTGTACTGCTTCTGCACCGCAACGATAGCCGTTCCCAGGATGGCACAGTTGGTGGTGATCAACGGGAGGAAGATCCCCAATGACCGATACAGGGCCGGAATCATTTTCTTCATGAAGATTTCGACAAACTGTACCAGTGAGGCAATGATCAGGATAAAGGCGATCGTCCGTAAGAATACCAGGTCCAGCGGAACCAGGATGCCCAGTTCCACGATCCACGTGAACGCCGTTGCCAGGGTCATCACAAAGATGACCGCCATGCCCATACCCAACGCGGTATCGGTCTTCTTGGACACGCCCAGGAACGGACAGATGCCCAGAAACTGCATCAGGACCACGTTGTTGATCAGCATGGCATAGATGGAAAGCAGGAAGATGGTTGAAATATCCATGTCAGGCTCCTTTCTTCTTGCCACCCAGGCGGTTGAGATAGTTCATCAGTGCCAGCAGGAAACCCAGTGTCAGGAACGCTCCCGGTGGCATGATCATGATCAGTACCGGATTATAATCCTTGCCGAACAGGTCCATACCCAGGAATGCGCCGCCGCCCAGCACTTCCCGGAC